>CAZCEX010000157.1:0-8701 GCA_964497785.1 uncultured Thermoanaerobaculia bacterium
AAAGGTATGCCCACAAATCAGGTTCGGGGCTCACCGCGGCGGCGCACATTTGAACCGCAAAGGCGCGAAGGCCGCAAAGAAAGCAAAATGTCATAAAAACGCCCTTTGCGCTCTTGGCGTCTTTGCGGTTCAATTGCCCTTTATTGCCTCTCGGCTACCACTCACGATCAACCTGATAACGGGTCAAGCCTTGATCCCCTTCACCGTCCACGCCTCGAGGCGTTCGTTGAGGTCGTTCTCCTCGGCTATCCAGCGCTTGCGGCTCCATTGCATTTCGCGCCGGATCGTGGGCTCGAGGACCGGCAGCAGGTCTTCGATCATCCCCGGGTCCCAGAGCGCAAAGCGCACGCGCCGCATCAGCAGATCGTCGAGGTGGAGCACCGCTTTCCACCTGAGGTGGGCGCGTACCTCGGCGATCGACAGGTCGGTCGTCTGGTCGAGGGGCTGCAGATCTTTCGCCGTACGGGCGAGCAGGGGGGCGTGCCAGGCGAGGGCGCCGAGGCGCCTGGCCATGGCGGCCGCCACAACGGGTTCGAGGCCGGAGGTAGTCACGAGTCGGTCGGCCAGATCAATCGGCGCGAGTCCAGAAAGTGGTGTACCGGACGTTGCACAGGCCGAGATCCTGCGAACCCGCTCCTCTGGCAGCAGGTCGATCAGGGAGTTAACGGCCTCCTCGGCGGTCGTTCGCCAGGTCGTGAGCTTGCCGCCGGCGACCGACAGCATGCCGTCCTCCTCCCAGATGTCCTCCTCTCGAGAGGCCTCGGAGGGGTGGTCGGCGTGGGTGTCCAAAATCGGGCGCAGGCCGGCGAAGGCGCCGACAGCCTTGCTCTCGTCGAGCCCGGATTTCGGAAACGCCGAACGTACGGCTCGCAGAAGATAGCCGATCTCGGAGCGTGTGGGACGGGGATCGTCGAGACCACCTTCGTGGTAGTGGTCGGTGGTGCCGAGCAGTATGCCTTCGGGATGGGGAACCGCGAACACCGGGCGCCCGTCGTCCGGACTGGGGAAAGTCACAGCCCCCTGGATGGGCAGCACCTGGCGCGGAAAAATGAGGTGAGACCCTCGTGAGGGACGCAGTCGGCGTCCTTCGAACCCGAGTCGGTCGCGGATGTTGTCGGTCCAGACACCGCCAGCGTTGATGACGGCCGCGGCTGTCACCGGAACGACCTGGTCCGACTCGAGGTCCCGCACGAGCAGACCTGTGACTCTGCCCGTCGAGTCGCGCTGCGCAGTTTCGACCTCGGCTCTGGTGATGACCGCTGCGCCGAAGGTGTGAGCCGTGGCCGCTACTGCCAGAGTGAGGCGGGCATCGTCAGCCATTGCATCGGTATAGCTCAGCGCACGATCGAGGTCCGCTGTCTGCAGGCCGGGCGCCAATGTTTCGATCTCGTCTGGGTCGAGCTGGCGGTGCTTTTCGGGGCGGCCGGTGAGACGGTCGTACATCCACAAACCGAGATCGACCTGCCAGCCGGGTGTCCGGTCGCCTTCGTAGGCCGGGTAGAGGCACCGAATAGGAGTGACGAGGTGGGGGCTGAGAGCCAGCATGCGGTCGCGCTCGGCACACGCGAGCCGCGTGATCCGAAACTGCATCTGCTTGAGGTAGCGCAGCCCGCCGTGGATGAGCTTCGAGGACCTCGAGGAGGTACCCGAAGCAATGTCCCCGCGCTCGAGCAGCAGGGTCCGCAGGCCGCGTTGGGCGGCGTCCAGGGCAATTCCACAGCCGGTGATGCCGCCACCGATGACGATGACGTCGAATCCCTCCTGGACCTGCTTCAAAGCGGCCGCCCGCCAACCCGGGTGGAACATCATTCCTCCAAGCGGTCGGTGGGGTCGAGCAGTACTTGCGGGTTGAGGATCTCCTGTGGGTCCATGCGCCGTGCCGCATCGAGCAGGATCTGATTTCCGGCCCGGCCCGTCTCCGCCTCGAGCCATGGGGCGTGCCAACTCCCGACCCCGTGATGGTGGCTGATCGTTGCCCCGCACGCGACGAGGGCCTCGCTTGCGGCTCTCTTGAGTTTGGCCCAACGTGCGATCGTATGATCCGCATCCGAGGCATTGCGAAAGAAGAAGGTGAAGTACAAGGACGTGCCGTCCCGATAAGGATGGGAGATGTGGCACAGGGGCACGGCTCGCTCACCCTCGGCGGCGGCCGCCTCCTCGATGGCGCGAACGACCTTGGTGCGCGTTTCCATGACCCGTGACCAGGGCACGGCGGTCTCGAGGGTGTCGGTGGCCCATCCCCGATCGAGTAGGGCTTCGCGCAGATAGGGGTGGCGAAATCGATCGTGCTGCCAGTGGCGGCCCGGCCGGCGGCCGAGCGAAACCGCTCCGTATTGATCGATGATCGAGCGTGCGCCCGTCAATGCGTCGCCGACGTCCTCGTTCGCACCCATGGCGCCGACGAGCATCAGGCACCCCTCGTCGCCGATGCCGCGCAGCTTGAGGTACAGCTGTACGAGCGGCGCAAAGGTTGACGAACCGAGACCCACAGCCATCGCCACCCGGGTCTCCCGAGCGTCGGAGAGTCGAACCATGCACAGGGGCACATCGCTGCGCACGAGCCGGCGCACCGCCTCCATGCCGCGCTCGATACTCGGCGCCAGATAGGCGTCGACGACGGTCGTGCGCGGCTTCGGTCGTACACGCAACGTGACCTCGGTGATGATGCCCAATCGGCCCTCGGAACCCATCACCATGTGACGGAGGTCGGGTCCGGCTGCCGAGGCGGGCAGGGCAGGCAATCTCCATGCACCGGAGGGGGATACGAGCTCGAGTCCGGCAACCATGTCCTCGATGCGCCCGTAGCCGAGGCTCTCTTGACCTGAAGAGCGCGTCGCGACCCAGCCGCCGACGGTCGCAAGCTCCCACGATTGGGGATAGTGGCCGAGGGTCAGACCGTGCTCGTTGAGGTCGGCCTCGACGCGAGGGCCGGGGGTGCCTGGCCCGAAGACTGCTAGGTCGGACTCCGCGTCGAGGCTTACGAGCCCGGACATGGCCTCGAGGTCGACCACGAGGACCGGCGCATCGCCGAAGGGGGTGTTGACGCCGCCGGTGACCGAGGTCCCACCGCCCCACGGCACGACCCGAATACCCTCCCGCGCACACGCTTCCAGTATTCGCTCGACCTGGGCTCGTGACGTGGGGCGAACGATGGCGTCCGGAACGGCCTTGACGGTGCCGGTGCGGACCCGGATGACATCGGCCAGGCCCTGCCCGCGGGCGTGGGCGAGACGGTCCTCGGGGGTTGTCGAGGTGGCGAGGGGAATCGGGGGCAGGGGTTGAGGCTCGGCTTGTGGACCAGGGATGTGATCTGCGGTGATAGACGGTCCCGGGGGACCGACGGTGTTCTCGAGCCACTCAACGAGCTGCGGAGACGGTTCGAATGCTTCACCCTCGAAGCCCCACCCGCCAAGCCGTCGAATCCTGCCATCCACTGACATTCATTATAGGCAATCGCGAAAGGTTGGGTGAGCGCCCCCTGCCATCTTCAATCTGCGGTGATATGGTCAGCGTGGAGGCTTGTCGTGGAGCGATGGGGTTGGGTGATAGGAATCGCAGCGGTCCTGCTGGTGGGTTGGGCGTGTGCCCCGGCGCCGGCGGGATCAGAACGTCTGTGGGAGCAGGAGCAGACCGCCCACAGAGCCGGGTGGCAGTGGGCGCAAGGTGTCGAGCTGAGCGGGGGAAGACATTTCGCCGTCACAAGAAGCGGGGCTCGGTTCCGCTCTCGGATCCTCAACCCGGGTTCACAAGACCGAGAGCTCGTCATCTCGGGCCCGGACTTTCGCCACCTCGTGATGGTCGCTGCGGGCGCCTCTTCGGATGTCGACACCGACCCGCTGCAACGTGGGCAGTACTCCATCGAAGGGGCGCCCGCACTGGTCCTCGGTGAACCACGGGTGGTGATGCCGGCCTCGAACCCCCGGCTGCTCGTATTCGTACTCGTCGACACCCTCAGGGCGCAGGCTGTCAACGCCGACCTCACTCCGCAGATCCTCGAGGCGTTCGCCGGATCGCGGACCTACGCGGATACGACAGCCAACGCGCCGTGGACGCTCCCTTCGGTCGCATCGTTGTTCACCAGTCGGCCGGTGCTCGACTTGACTACGCCGACCGGTGACATGGTCGGCATTCCGTCCGGCCTCGATACCTGGGCGGCAGCGCTCCGGCAGGCGGGTTTCAGTGGTGGCGCCGTCGTGGCCAACTATACGGTCCATGTGCAGAATGGATTCGCCCAGGGGTTTGACACCTTTGTCGTGCCCGACATCCTGCCTCCGAAAGGAGGCCTTCCCGACGTTTCTTGGGTTGTCGAGGAGGGCCGGCGGTGGCTCGCGGCACATCAAGGAGAGCACGGTTTCCTCTACCTGCACCTCATGGATCCCCACGAGCCCTACCGCGATCATCAAAACGGGGGCCCCCGGCCCGATCTCTTCGGGCTCGCTCACAGGAAGCGACAGGCCTCTGTGGAGGAGCGCCGCCACCTTCGTAATCTGTACGAGGGAGAGGTTCGCCACGTCGATCGCACCCTCGGTCCTTTTCTCAAGAGTCTGCCGGATCACGCAGAGCTGGTATTCACCTCGGATCATGGTGAGGCGCTTGGCGAAAATGGGTGTTGGGCCCACGGATTCACCCTCTACCAGCCCGTTGTCCAGGTGCCGCTGATGATTCGATCCTCGGCCCTGGCGCCCGGCGTCGAGTCCGCGCCCGCTCAGCTGCTCGACCTCGCGCCGACGGTTCTGGACATCCTCGGGGTTGCGGCCCCGCCCACCATGGAGGGTCACTCGCTCATACACCCGGGCCCGCAGAGGGCAATCGTCGGGGCCACGTTCTCGGCCGGGCCAATGCGCTGGATGTGGCGGAGAGGCGATACGAAGGTCGTTGTCCGGATGGAGAAGCAGCGGGCGGTGACCGGAGACTACCTCAAGGCTTCCGAAGAGGAGGACCCGCTGCCCACGGGTTTTTTCTGCTACGACCTTCGCCACGATCCCGATGAGCTGAAACCGGAGTCTGTCCCGGCCGAGGTCCTGGCGTCCGTCGTCGAAGACTACCTGGCCTCGGCCGGACGCCTCGTGCCGGGCCTGCAGGTCTTGAGCGTCGGGCCGGAGGCGGGCCACGAGCTCGAGCTGGCAGTCGAAGGGGGCGAAGGCATTCGGCAGCTCTGGTCGACAGGGCTGGTGGACGTTGATCGGCAGGGGCCGACTATTCGTCTGACGGCCGGGCGCACCGAGCCGTTCTTTCTGGCCGCGATCGCGACCGACCAGATCGGTGAGGTCACTCCGGGTCGGGCGGATGCCCCGTGGCGCGGTTTGACGCCTGGGATCCCGGCCATTCCTGAGCCGTTGGGTACGGATCTCCGTTTGGAAAGTCCCGGCACTTTGCTGTGGTGGAACCCGGAGCGCGGCGAGGTGGTCGGCTCGCACGACGAAACCATGGAACGACTCAGGGCCCTAGGCTACGTTCAGTAAAGAGCCGGGAATGGATTTGTCGCAATGCGGCAATTATGCCGCGTTGCGGTATACTCTGTGCGTGGACGCCGTAGGCCAGTCTTCCGACGTGAGTGTGTCGCGGGTTGATCCCGGGCCGTGCGCCGCTATCGTGCTCGAAAGGACTGCTTACCACGAGGCTGGACATGCGGTGATGGCTCACTTGTGCGGCCAGATCGTCACCCAGGTGGAGGTCTGCGGCGATGCCGAGCACTCCGGGAGTGTCTCCACCCTGAGGTTCCACGAGCAGCCGCGGTGGGGAGATGATGAGAGTCTGCCGAGCGCCTCCTTCGAGGCGCGGATCCTCTGTCTCGTGGCCGGGCTTGCGGCCGAGACGATTAGCGGTCGGTCGACGAAGTGGCAGGAGTCCGACGACGACCTCAACGAGGCGGTGCGCCTCGCCCTGAGAATCGTTGGCTCATGCGAACGTGTCATTCCATTGCTCGAGCAGGCCCATGACCACGCCGTCGAGCTGTTACGCAGGCATTGGCCGGCGGTGGAGTGCATCGCCCACGTCTTGTTGAGCAACGGAAATCTGACTGGGGAGGACCTCCGCCGCCTTCTCGTGCCGTTGCTCGAAGAGGAGAAGATGGAGACGCCCTCGGGGCGCGTGGCGTAGGAGCAGTGAGGAAACCCCGCCCCGACGGGACGTGCAGGACACATTATTGCGCTACAGTCGATCGGTGCAGATAGTCATCGGATTCGGAGGGAACCTGGGAGAGGTCGAACAGGCCTTTCAACAGGCGGTTGAGGTGCTGGGGGGCTCCCCTGGACTGGTAGTACGCCAAAGGTCGACTCTGTATCGCTCAAGCCCTGTCGGCCCGGACCAACCGGATTACCTCAACGCCGCCGTCCTCGTCGAATCTGCATTGCACCCACGGGCACTTCTTGAACTCTGTCTCCAGCTCGAATGTCGAGCGGGCAGGGACCGCTCGACCGAGCGTCGCTGGGGCCCGCGACGCCTCGACCTCGATCTGCTGGCCGCCGATCACCTGGTCTGTCGAGGCTCCGATCTCGAGTTGCCCCACCCACGATTTGCCGAGAGGGCGTTCGCTCTGGTTCCGGCTGCTGACGTGGCCCCGGGATGGGTCCATCCGCTCATCGGGCGGACACTTGAGGATCTGGCCGCATTGGCGGTGGGCGCCGACCCTCATGCTGTGCAAGCGGTTTCACGCTGGTGACAGTTCGCTCCATGATTATTGCGCTCCTCGATACAATAGCCTCATGACCGATGTCCGTGATCCTGATGGTAAAGCGACAGGGCCTCCCGAAACCTCGAAGCGCCCCGAGGTCGATCCGACAAAGTTGCCGGCACTGCCGCCACCTTCGTCGAAGGGTTGGGACCGCCGGATCGACCCGCGCCGATGGTACGTCTTTGGGTGCAGCGCCGCTGTCGTGCTGCTCGCGGTGGTCATGGTGACGGCTTACTTCGGGCTCAAGAGCAAGGTGTGGCGCTCGTTCGACGAGACGCTCGAGGGGGTCTCGCGCTGCGTGCTCGTCGATGTTCCAGAGGCACAACGCAAACGGCTCGAGGCCAATCTCGAGGTCTTCCGGTTGCAGGTCGAGTCGTCTGGTGACCCCTACGCCGTGATCGGGAAATTCGTGGGTCTCGCCCGCGAAGCGGTGGCGGATTGGGCGGTGGATACAGCTGAGGTCGAGCAGCTCAATACCATGCTCGAGACAGAGTTGGGTGGGGGAAAAGGCGAGTGAGCAGCGACTTTCGTCTGAAAACGCCGTTCGAGGCCGCCGGGGACCAGGTCGAAGCGATCGAACGACTCGTGCGTGGCATCGACGACGGCCTCGCCGCACAGACGTTGCTCGGCGTCACCGGCTCCGGCAAGACGTTCACGATGGCTCAGGTCATCAACCGAACCAATCGCCCGACCCTGATCCTTAGCCACAACAAGACCCTCGCCGCCCAGCTCTACCAGGAGTTCAGGGCCTTTTTCCCCGACAACGCGGTCGAGTACTTCGTCTCATACTACGACTACTATCAGCCCGAGGCCTACGTCGTCTCCTCCGATACCTACATCGAGAAAGAGACCTCGATCAACGAAGAGATCGACCGAATGCGTCTCTCGGCGACTCGGTCGCTCTTCGAACGCCGCGACGTCATCATCGTCGCTTCGGTGAGCTGCATCTACGGCCTTGGCTCACCGGAAGCGTATTTCGGCATGCTGCAGCTCTTCGAAGTCGGCACCTCGGAGCCCCTCGACGACGTACTGAAGCAGCTCGCCAAGATGCAGTACGAGCGTACGAATCTCGACCTTGCGCCGGCCACCTTCCGCCTGCGCGGCGATCTGCTCGAGATCTACCCCCCCTACGACTCCACAGCCTCGCGGATTTCCTTCTGGGGTGACGAGGTGGAGTCGATCCACCGCATCGACCCGGTGAACGGAAGGGCTCTGGAGGAGCTCGATCGGCTGCCGATCTACCCGCGCACGCACTATGTGACCCCCAAAGAGCGCACGATGGCGGCGATCGTCAGCATCCGCGAGGAGCTCGACGAAAGGCTCGCAGAGCTTCACGCGGCAGACCGTCTGCTCGAGGCCCAGCGGCTTTCACAGCGCACTCTCTTCGACCTCGAGATGCTCAACGAGCTCGGCTACTGCTCTGGCATCGAGAATTACACTCGCCACCTCACCGGCCGCCAGCCCGGCGAGCCCCCGCCAACCCTGCTCGACTACTTTCCCGACGATTTCCTGCTCATCATCGACGAGAGCCACGTTTCGGTGCCACAGGTTGGTGGCATGTACCACGGCGATCGATCGCGCAAGCTGACCCTGATCGAGCATGGCTTTCGCTTGCCGTCGGCCCTCGACAATCGCCCGCTCACCTTCGAGGAGTTCGAAGAACGGACCAACCAGAAGGTGTTCGTATCGGCGACGCCGGGCAAGTACGAAGCCGAGCACTCTCAGGACGAGGTCGTCGAGCAGCTCATCCGGCCGACCGGCCTGCTCGATCCCGTCGTCGAGGTGCGTCCGGCCGCCAACCAGGTCGATGACCTGCTCGGCGAGATCCGGCCGGTGGTGGAACGTGGCGAGAGGGTGCTCGTGACGACCCTGACCAAGCGCATGTCCGAGGACCTGACGACCTACTTGGCGGAGATGGGCGTTCGTGTGCGCTATCTGCACTCCGAGATCGAAACCCTCGAGCGTTCGGCAATCCTCGCCGATCTGCGCCGGGGCGTATTCGACGTCCTGGTGGGCATCAACCTGCTG
>CAZCEX010000158.1:0-8698 GCA_964497785.1 uncultured Thermoanaerobaculia bacterium
ATGTCGGCAAAATCGAAGAGGATGCGGTTGTTGGCGGCGCAGTGCTGGCGAATGAGCTGATTGTTGGTGTGAACGCTCCCAGCCTCGCCCTGCCCTTCGGCGTGACCAGTCATGAAGACGAAGTCGATATTCGGGAACTCGGCGATCAGAATCTCCATGTTGTTGACGTAGCGCTGGGCGTCGTGGCCGTTGATGCTGCACCAGGACCACATGATGACGTTGACGTCGGGGTGAGCCCCTTCGGCAAAAAAGTTCCGGGTGCAGGTGACCCAGGGAGTGACGCCGTGGCTGTCAATATAATCTCCCTGGCTGAGGTCGGGGACTTCGCATTCCAGTTCGGGAGCCACGTCCTGCATGGCGTAGTCGTTGAAGAGCAGTCCTCCGCCAGCGTACTCGGACCAGTTATAGGTGGCGCCGAACGGTGGGAAGGCCTCGAGAGCGTTCATGCCGCTGACGAGCTGAGAACCGTGGCTCGTATGCTGGTAGGCGATGTCCAAATTCGCCACGGCGTTGTCGATGGCACTCTGGGGAATCTGAGAGAGATCCGTGCAGGTGTGGTCGATGAGGATCTGCCCGCCGACGCTCCCACTCGAAAAAGCGATGACGAAAACCCCTATCGTAGCGAGTCGAATACAACCGATCCGTGAAAACATCCTGCCCCCCTTTGCAGAAAATTCAGGGTTATTGCCTGTGCTTGTTTTTTACCGCTGATGCACAAGCGCGGGTGTGACATCCCTCACGCAAAGACACGGGCAATCGAGAATTGGTCTTCCAGGCCGGCTTCCATCATCGTTTCGGCCTCTGTCAGCGAGGCCTGTTCGAGAACCACACCGACCTCGTCCCCGAGCCCCTCCGCGACAGCCTCGACGAGGTCCGATCGAGATGGCACAGGCGAGAGCTCCTCCCCCACTGTGGTGACGAGGGCGCGCAAGGAACGGTCATTCTCGAGACCCATGGCGCCGGCCTGCAGACGACCGTCCCATCCGAGCAGAATCGCACCATGCTGAAGCAGGACGCCGCGCCGGACGCGTGCCGAGGACCCGATGAGCTTGCGCCCTCCGACGACAACCTCCCCTCCAGCAGGGGCCTTGAAGCAGGGCACCGTGGTGCGTGGCCCGGGAAGCCGCAGATTGACCTCGCCGCCGGTCAGCTCGGCGGCGATGCCGAGGGAAGACATACCGCGCACCAAGCCCGCACACAACCGCCGGTAGGCCTCCTGCAGAGCGCTCGGCAGCACCGCACCGAGGGGGGCGACGACCGCGTAGGTCAGCTCCAGGTGGTGCAGCACCGCACGCCCACCCGTTGGCCTTCGCGCGACGTCGATGCCTTCGCCTGCACAGAAGGTCAGATCGACGGCGTCGAGGCCCTGATGGCGGCCGAGCGTCAGGCACGAGGGAGACCAACCATAAAGACGCACGCTCGGGGGCGCCTGCCCCGCGATCACCGCCTCCAACATGGCGACGTCGCGTGCCATGTTGCGCGCCCCGGGAAGGCTGCCATCGACGATCAGTCTCCATGTGCCACCACTCATGACGAGGTCCCAATACCACGCTGCGCACAGACACCAACCAGCGAACAACCGTCGCAATCCGGCCGACGAGCGCCGCACACCCGTCGCCCATGGTGTATGACCCGCTGCGAGAACTGCACCCATTCATCCCTGGGCAACAGCTCCTCGAGGTCCGCCGCCACCTTTTCCGGATCGCTGTTGTCGGAAATCCCGAACCGCCAAGCCAGTCTTTTGACATGGGTGTCGACGGCAATGCCGGCGGCGATACCATAGCCCTCGCCGAGTACCACCTTGGCGGTTTTGCGACCGACGCCAGGCAACCGGATCAGCTCATCGAGATCGCGGGGGACGATCCCTGCATGGTCCGCGAGAAGCAACCGGGCGCCATCCCTCAGAGCCCTCGCTTTGTTCCGGAAGAAACCCGCCGGTCGGATTACGGCCTCGATATCCTCAACCGCCGCCGTGGCAAGGGCCTGCGGCGTGGGCCACCTCCTGAAGAGTTCGGGCGTCAACTGGTTCACCCTGACGTCGGTACACTGCGCGGACAGCACCGTCGCGACGAGCAGCTGCCAAGGATCTGAGAAGTCGAGCCCGCAGGCCGGATCCGGGTAGGCCTCAGCCAGCCGGTTCGCGAGTTCCCGGGCAAGCCGGTCTCTTTGCATCCTCTACTTACTCCCGAAAGGTGCTGCCGCCGATGAACTCTCTCAGCAACGACGTCTGGGGCACCTCGTCGTGAAAGACCGGGACGAAGATGGAGAGGTTCTTGAGCAACCGATAGGCTTCGGTGTAGCTCGGGCTCGACCTCGGCACCTGGAGAAGAAAACGCTCGGCATAGATTTTGAGCACCGCCGGCTCGTAGACGAGCGAAGAGTCGAACATGACGTCGGCCTGCTCCTGGTAAGGGAAGATCCACTTTCCTTCGCCCCGCCGCACCCTCTCCCACATGTCCAGGGTCCTTTCGGCGGAAAAGCCCCTGAAGAGCCGGTCACGGACGATGCGCCGCACCAGTCGGGCATCCGACGTGAAGATGCGGTTGTGGTCATCAATGGCGAGCTGGGACAGGGCGGAGACGAAGACCCTGAAGATCCGGGCCTCGGGCACCGAGCTGGTCAATCGCCGGTTGAGCCCGTGAATGCCCTCGAGCACCAGGATCTCTCCTTCGGCCAGACGCATCGGCGACCACTCGGACTCCGGAACCCGGCGACCTGAGACGAAATCAAAACGCGGCGCCCGAATCTCATCCCCTCGCAGCAGTGCCCCGAGATGCTCGTTGAAGAGCGACAGGTCGATCGCCTCGATCGACTCGAAGTCGAGATCTCCGTTCTCGTCGACCGGCGTCTTTGTCCGGTCGACGTAGTAGTTGTCGAGTGAAAGGGCAACCGGCTCGATTCCGTTGACCCTCAGCTGGATTCCCAATCTCTTGGAGAACGTCGTCTTGCCCGAGGACGACGGGCCGGCGATCGTGACAACCCTGAGATCGGGCAAACGGCGTTGAATCTCGTCCGCAATTCTGGAAATCTTCTTCTCGTGCAGCCCCTCCGAAACCCGGACAACGTGGCGGATACCCCCGTTGAGACAAATGATGTTCAGCTGACCGACCCTGCTGACCCCGAGCAGCTCTTGCCACTGCCTGGTTTCGACGGAGGTCCTGAAGAGGAGCTCCCGGGGAGTAAACGACGGCAGGCGGCTGCGGTCGGCCCGTCGTGGGAACCGGAGGACGAGCCCGTCGCCGAACGGCCCTACACCGAAAGTCTCGAGGCATGCGGCGTTCGGCGCGTAAGGACCGTGCGCGATATCGACAAACGATCCACATGAGATGGTGTGAACGGTCGAGCTCCGACGGGTCGCAAGGAGCTCGAGCTTGTCGTCTCGTTCCGGGGAACGGAAGTAGTTCTCCAGCTCCTCGATGGTCACGGTCCGGCGCTCGAAAACCCGCCCTTCGTCGCGAATCTCCTTCATCCGTCGCTCGAGATCTTTCGCCATCTGGCCGAGCGCCGGGTAGTCGCCCCGGACCTGGTAGTGGTAACAGTTACCCAGCGACTGGCCGACCACGAGCGCCGCATCGGGGAACAGCTCCGAGCACGCCTCGTAAAGCACCAGGCAGACCGACCTCTTGTAAACCGACTCGCCTTCTCGGTCCCCGAACCTGACCAGCTTGAGGTCGGCCTCCCCCTGGAGAGGGAAGTCGAGCATCACCTGCCGCCGGTTGACCAGGGCCGATAGCACGTCGAGAGGGATCGTCCCGTCGATCTGCGTCAGAAACTCGTCGACTCGGGTTCCGTGACGGACCGGGCATACCTTGTCCTCGTATCTGACATTGACGAAGGATTCATTCATAAACAGTCCTCACTCGGTTTCCTCCCAGCTCGGTGGCGCGATCCTACTCGAACCGAGCTGCCGTGAAAACCTCCAGCGCCGGAAGCGACGATTGGGTAGAATGCCGTGGTGAGCATACCCGACTGGTATACCGGATCCGATTCGACCGGCGACGTCGCGAAGGGCATCGAGGCAGTCATTGCCCGCATGGACGACCGCGACGCCGATCGGGACGACATCCGCCGTCTTCGCGACCTCTCTGCAATGGAGGGCGAGGTCAACTGGAAGGCTTTTCTTCTCAGCCTCGTCGGCACGATCTACTACGACTTGCAGGAGATCGACGATGCCGCTGAGGTTCTCGAGGCTGCCCTCAACTCGTACAAACCATATCTGCCGACATTCGACGACGTCCTCAGCGTCTACTGCCAGAGCTGTTACACAACCGGAGTGCTCTACTACGAACGCGAGCAGTACAGCGCCGCCATCCCCTGCCTTCTTCGCTGTCTCCCCTACCTGCACGAGGTCTACGACGATGCCTACGTCGGTGATATCTACACCTTGCTCAACATCTGTCTCGGCATGACCGGCGAAGTCGACGGCGCCCTCGCCTTCGCCGAAGCGGCCGCCTTTGCCCGCCACCAGGACTGCGAAAGCCTCGAAAACCTCATGGTCGCCTACTACGCCAGCGGCGACCAGGGCAAGGCCACCGAGGTCTTCCACCTCCTCTCTGAGCGCTGCCGCGACTCGGACAATTACGAACGCGTGCTCGATTTTGCACGGCAGAACCTGAGCGAAACCGGCGTGGTGAATTGACGCCAATCAAGATTATTGAGCCGAAAAAGACAATTGAAACGCAAAGACGCCAAGACCGCAAAGATCTTATTTAAATAATTTTAGCTCTTTTCTTGGCGCTCTTGGCGTCTTCGCGTTTCAAAAATTGCCCTCGAAGACCATGAGCATGGTCTCTCGGGAAGGGCTACCGCCCAACCTGCCAGAGAGTGCGCAGCAGGATCTTCAGATCTAGGGAAAAGCTCCAATTTTCGATGTAGTAGAGATCGTGGATGACGCGCTGGCGGATCGAGGTGTCTCCACGCAAGCCGTTTACCTGCGCCCAACCCGTCAAACCCGACCTGACGCGGTGGCGGATGTTGTACTCGGGGTAGCGCTCCCGGAAACGTTCGACGAACTCCGGTTGCTCGGGTCGTGGCCCGACCAGCGACATATCGCCTTTGAGCACGTTGAAGAGCTGCGGCAGCTCATCGAGATTCGTACGCCGAAGAAATGCGCCGATGCGGGTCACCCGGTCATCGTCGTGGCGAGTCCACGTGCGATCCTCCTCCGCAGAAATCCTCATCGACCTGAACTTGTAAAGGCGAAAGGATCTGCCGTCGAGACCGGTCCGGATCTGTGAGAAAAATGCCGGCCCTCCGTCGATCCTCTTGATCCGCCACATAATGAACGGAAACAGCGGCGCGAGCACGATCAGCAGACCGAACGATCCAAGGACGTCGAAGGCGCGTTTCGCGAACTGATTCCATCCCTGGAGAGGGATCTGAGTCAGGTTGATGATCGGCATGCCGTCGAGCTCTTCGACTCCCCCGGTCGCGACGAAGAACTGCAGGAGATCCGGTACGACCTTGACATCCACCAACAGCTGTCCGGCTCTTCGGATGAGCTGCGCCGTCCTGTGGTAGGCAGCGAGCGGGAGAGCGACAATGACCTGGTCGACAGACTGTTCTTTAACGACCTCCTCCAAGTCGACGGTCGTCCCCAGCACCGGGATGCCATGAAACCCGCACTCTCTCAGCCCGGGGTCGTCGTCGAGGAAGCCCACAACATTGAACCCGTACTCCTGGTGTGTCTGAAGCTTTTCCACAACCTGGCGTCCAAGCTCTCCGGCGCCGAGGACCAGCACCGACCGCAGGTTGCGCCCCGAACGGCGAACCCGGGCCAGAAAGGCGCCAATGGCCCACCGCATCGAGAGAATCATCACCAGGTTGATGCCGGCGAACAGAGCAAAAAAGAGCCGCGAGTATGTGAAGTCCGGAGGCCTGTAGAAGCTCGTTCCGGCAATGAGCAGCACTGTTGCGAACAGGACCGACATGACGACCCGGATCAGCTCTTCTGTGCGCGACCGGATGCGCCGCCTTTGATACAGGCCCTGGGAGTAGAATACGAACGGCCAGATCACCAGTACAACCGGAATCAGGATCAGGTAGTGAGAGAGCTCGGGAACACCTTTGACGATCGGATAGATCGGGATGTCGAATCGAATCCAGTACGCCAACAGAACCGAACCTCCACTGACGACAATGTCGCCGATGAGGTGGACGATGACCTGGATCTGTCGACGCCGTTCTATCATTGATCGTCTACCCCGAAACCAACTCGATCCAATAAGAACCGAAATCGTATCAGAAACTGCTCGCGAGAGAACACCCGTGCCCGAGAGCGGAGCGCAACGGGATCCCACTGCCGGCTCAACAGCCTTTCTGCCGCATCAGTCAAGGCCTCTGCGGTGGCCCTGCCTGCGAGCTCTCCATCGATGCCGGGGCGCACCGAGTCCGCCGTTCCCGAGGCCTCGAGCCCGACGACCGGAGTCCCGCAGGCGAGCGCCTCGACCGTCACCATTCCGAAGTCTTCAACGTTGGGAACCACAACGGCGGCGGCTGAGCGATAGGTCTCGCGTAATTTATCGCGACTGACTCGGCCCAGGAAACGTATGCCTTTCCCTGCTCCCTGCTCGAGCCGTCTCCGCTCCGGTCCCGTGCCGATGATGTCGAGCTCTCGTCCCAAGCGTGCAGCAACGTCGATCGCCATATCTACTCTCTTGTACGGAACAAGAGCGGCAACCGTCAGCAGTCGTCCGGATTTTTCCCCGCCTGGGGTGAAAAACTCCGTGTCGACGGGAGGAGGTATGACCTCGGCGGATCGCCGCCAGTAGTGGAGGATCCGCCACCTCACCAGGTGCGAGTTGGCAACCACCCGATCCGGCCGCGCCGCCGACACCATGTCCCACTGGCGGAGACGCGCGAGCGTTCCCTGGACGAAAGGCTTCGCCGGCCGCGGGATTCTCCTCAGGTAGACGGATCTCTGGTCCCAGGCGTACCGGATGGGCGTATGAATGTAGCTGAGGTGAAATGCGCCGGGAGGCAGGATGACACCTTTCGCGACACAGTGCGACGTCGAAATGACGAGGTCGACATCGGAGAAAATGAAGCTCTCGATTGCCGACGGCATGAAGGGAAGAAGATACCGCCAACGTCGGCCCCCGAAAGAAGCGAGCTGAAGCCACGAAGTGTGGATCTCGCGCCGCTCGAGCTCGTCGATGAGCGCACCTTTGCGCCGCATGAGGGTATAGATGGGCGCCTCGGGAAACATGCGTGCGATCTCGGCGAGGACCCACTCGCCCCCTCGCATGCCCGTCAACCAATCATGAACAAGAGCGACTTTCACCACCCCTCCTTGCTCGCCAACCTCATGGTCCCGCGCGGCGGTTGTTTTCGATCGCCATCCTGTAGACCTCCATCGTACCCTCTACCATTCGCTCCCAGGTGAGCCGGCTCGACCGCCGCAACCCGGCTTCGACCATTCTGGTCCGAAGAGGGTCGTCCACCATCACATCCTCCAATACGTTCGCAACCTCGGTGACGTCAAGTGGGTTGACGAGCCGAGCCACCCCTTCGCCCAGCTCCTGCATCGCGCCCAGGTTCGACGTGATGACGGGCAGTCCAGCGAGCATGGCCTCCAATACGGGCAGACCAAACCCCTCGTACAGGGCGATATGGAGCAGGACCGAAGCCATGTGGTAGAGGCCGTGGAGCTCCTGACCAGAGACTCTGCCGACAATTCGCACCCGGTCCTCGAGACCGAGCCCTCGGGCTCTGCGCATGAGGCGGCCATCCGGCTTGACGCCGCCGACAAAAACCAGCTGCCCCGGAATCTGATGCATTCGCCTCGCCAGGTGATACGCCCGGAGTACCGTGTCGAGGTTTTTGTGGGGCTTGTCGTTCGCGACGACCAGAACCAGGGGCGGCCGCAGCTTGAAGCGCCCCTTGAGCTCTTCGAGCTCGTCCGGTGGCGGCCTCGTGGCGAGCCCGGGATCCGCCCCGTTGGGCACGACTTCGAGGCGCCTGGGGTCGGCCCCTAATATTCGGACGAGGTCACGCCGCGAGGTCCGCGACACGGTGATGATTCGTCGTGCCCGTCGAAGCGTAGACCCCATTACGGCACGGAGATAGATCAGCCCGAGCTGTGTTCTGTTCTTCGGCGGGTAGAACAATTGAATGACATCGTGGATCGTTGCCACCACCGGCCGACGTATTCCGAAAGGAACCACGAAGTGGGGGATATGGACCAGATCGACTCGAGTTCGCCACAAGTGTGCCGGAACGGTGAAGTGCTCAGCGACGGAATACTCCTTCGCCTCTACAGGAATGACCCTTGCGTCTGGAGCGAGGCTCGTGACCCTCTCCTCGTGACCGGACCGGGCGAGCACCGTCAGCTTGACGTCCTCTTTCAGAGCCAATCCACGCAGCAGATGACCGACATAGGTCCCGATACCGAAGTCGGTGAGCTTGCGTGCGTCGATTGCGAGCTTTATCGTCACAGGCGCATTCTACTCGTGTTTTCAAACCGAATCTTGGCCAGTGATACCATGATGCAATGCGCGAGCACATGTTTTTTTTGGCAGGGTCGAAACAGGAGGGTGCCGACACGCTGGAGATCAGGTCTCCATTCGATGGCCGGGTCGTCGCCCGGGTTGCGCGAGGGGACGAGGCTCATCTCGAAATCGCGACCGATACAGCCGACCGGGCATGCAGGTTCATGTCCGCGCTCACCCCTGCCGCGAGGGCAACGATCCTCGAGCGC
>CAZCEX010000159.1:0-4955 GCA_964497785.1 uncultured Thermoanaerobaculia bacterium
AGGCGAAAGCGCGAGGTGCAGAGGATCCCGAAACCTCCGCAAGGTCCGCAAACCCGGAACGCTTTCTGACCATCGTATGGTGTCGCCTGACTCAAAGCCGTCGTCGAATAGAGTCGGCTCCGGCCCCATCTCCGGTTCGATGCGGATGTGATCAAAGGTCACCATCCCGAGCTCGCTGCCGGAGTTGTTGAAGAAATTCAACCGCCCGATGGCCGCGGGGTTGCCGAGCTCGCTGAGCGTGATGGTGATCTCGGTCCAGGTGTTCACCACCGCCGTGAAGTCGATGTTGTTGCTCGAAACGCCGCCTGAGGCCAAGGTCTCTGAGAAAAAGCGGATCGCCTTGTTTTGACCGGTGCCGCCGTGGATCCAGAATTTGATGGCGTCGTAGCCGAAGCTGGTGTTGATTGAGCCCGATGGTATTGCCGGCGAGAAGGCCCCATAAGCGTCGAGGGTGGCGTTGACCGCACGGGAACCCACCTGCACCGGCGACGTCCCGGCAAGATCGATCGTCGCGTTCCAGGACCAGTCTTGCCATCCGCTCGCGAAGGCATCGTCGTAGATCATCACGGTGAGTGTCGCCGGTGGTATTCCCACCATGGCGTACACCGGTATGGAAGCCTGGTTCGAATCATCGTCTTGGGCCGTGATGGTCACCAACTTCTCACCCTCGACCGGCACTGTGTACGATGCCGTGTGGGCATAGCTGCCGTCACCCAAATGGGTCATGGCGACGCGCGGCCCTCCGCCGAGCTCACTCAGATCGAGGGAGACGCTCGAGATACTTACATCATCCAGTGCCGTCACAGTGAAGGTGATGCTGGTCGCCTGGTCGGGGTCGATCTGGGAAGGATCGGTCTTTGCCCCGTCGAGGAAAATGCCATCTGAGCTCGGCATGCCGGTGGATGTTCGATCCATGATCAGCGCCTGGTATTCACCGACATTCTCTGCGAGCCCGTTCCTGGTCTCGATGCGCATGTGGTACTGCCCGGCGGCGAGGTTGAGGTCGAGCCGCCCGTTGTCTGTGGCGATGAGCCCGAAGGTCTCATCCAGCAGGGACACGTCTACATCGGTAGTGTCCTGGTAGGTGACCATGAAGCGGAGCTGCCGGCTCTGGGACAGCGTCAAGGCATAGTAGACATCCAAGGCGTGCACAGCGGTGGTCCGGGTGTCGATAAACGGCATGCCGTCAACTTGAAGGGGGGATCCTTGAGTGCCATCACCAACCAGAGCTGGTGGCTCGAAGTCGAGCGCAGGCGCTTCCATCACGGTGGCCCGCAACGCTCGGTCGAGGGCCCGCATGGCAACAAGATTGTGCATATTGTGGCCGTATTGCAGCCCCGCCGGCGTGAGGTGGCACATCCAGTTCCACTGGTACACGCTGGGGTGGACTCCATCAGAACCCAGACCGTAATCCGGCAGCGGTATCATCGGCCGGTGGTAGTTGATGAACGGAATCTGTCGCGCCTGGGCAAGGGCCCGGATCAGATGTGACAGGGTCAGCATCTTGAGCTCATAATCGACCTTCAGTGGCGGCGCAGTGAGAATTGGCACGGTGCCTTCGTTAATGCATTCGTCGATGTTCTGCATGAGGTTCTCAATGATCCAAGACATGACAAGGTGGTCGTCTTCCCACCAGCCGATATCATTGGTGCCGAACATGATGACGGCAAAAAGTGGTGAGACCGCGGCAAGCTCCTGATCCAACGGGCTCGGGTTTCCGCTGACCGCCCAATTCGCCGTCTGCCCGATCTGAGCAGCCAGGCTCTGCCGCTCAAAGCTGGTGGTCCCACCTGTGGGGATTATTCCCGTCAGAAAATGCTCCATGCTCGCTCTCAGGTACTCGTAGCTATCAAGGTCGCGGGTAACGCCACTGGACCCGGACGTATAGTCCGGGGAGTTGTACTGGCCCATGAAATAGCCGGGGCTGACGGTAATCGAATCTCCTACCTTGATGAAGCGATTGCCATGCTTCCCCTGGCTCAATCCGTCGGCGACGATGAGGCTCAGTCGTTGAGCCACTTGTCGCGTGATCGGCGATTGATTGCGCTCCGCCGGGTAGCGTGTCTGAGCGAGGGTGGTTGTACACAAGAGTTGAGAAAGTAGAATAGCGATACTCAGAGAGAAAAGCCGAAGGTTCATGAATTATCTCCCTAACAAATCGAAATCTACATGAGATCTCAAATTCCATGTGTGGCTGGAATCACACATCGCTTTGTCTAGGAGTGTGCATCACGAATCTGCAGAGTACCGCGTAGTTTCTTCGCCATTCCCGCAAAAGAATCCCCGGCGGGTGTGTCTTGTCATCACAGGTCTGGAATCACCACCCCCGACGCGATTCCTTCGCGGCGAGCCACCGAAAACCCTTGAGCGAAAACCACTATCAAGTCGTCGTTTCCGAGCTTACTACAGACGAATCGGAAAAAGTGCCCGGTACCTTTTTGAAGTGGGGTCCTTTATCCCGCCAAATCCACCGATACGCCAACGTCCCGCTCCACCGCGCGCTCGAAGACGAGCTGCGCGGACGCCAGGTCCTCGACGGCCAGCCCGAGCGATCTGAAGATGGTGATCTCGGACGCCGACTCGCGCCCGGGGTGGGCTGCGGTGAGGACCTCGCCGAGTTCCGGCACCGGGTCCTTTGCATGCATCACGCCCTCCCTGACGGCGTTGATGTACTCGCCGGCTTCGTTGGCGAGGGACTCGCGGCGGTCGGTGAAGTAGCTGGATCTTGCGACCGCGCTGGTATCGATTTCCTGACATGTTGGCACGCTCGAACCGACGACATTGAGGTGCATTCCTTCGCAGAGCATCTGGCCCTCCACGATGGGCTCTCTCGCGCCGGTGGTGGTGCAAATCACGTCCGCGCCCTCCACAGCCTTTGCCACATCCGGCGCAACCTGCACTGGAAGACCGTGCAACGCCGACTGCTCATCCGCAAAACCCCTTGCATTCTCCGGGGTCCTCGACCACACCCGGACCTCGGTGACCGGTCTCACGGCGAGCATGGCCTCGAGGTGAGATCGCGCCTGGATTCCCGAACCGAGAATCGCCAGGATCGAGGCATCTGGAAGCGCCAGGGAATCAGTGGCGATTGCCGACACGGCGGCTGTGCGCACGGCGGTCACGGCGCCCGCCTCGAGCAAAGCAAGCGGCCGGCCGCTGTTGGGATCGAAGATCATGACTCCACCCTGATGGGAGTCGAGCCCCTGCTCGACGGCGTTTTCGAAAATGCTCAGGATCTTTACGCCGAAGGGTTTTCCGCTCGCAAGGGCGCCCGGCATCCACGCCATGACTCCCTCACGATTCGGAAGTTGGAAACCGGATCGCAGTGGTTGCACGCCAGCGCCGCGGGCCAGATCGGACAGGGCCTCGGTCACCGCATTTATGCAGTCTCGCATTGGCAGGAGATTGCGGACCTGGGAATGGGTGATGATTCTCATGGGAGACAACTTACACCACCTTTTGGAAATCCTTTGCAACTCCATTGGCACGCGCCTTGGCCGCGATGCGACCTTGAACTCAGACCGAAGAGTGCGAATCAACGAGGACATCGCGCGAGGGAAATCTATCGGTATCGTCAGTCTGTGGCGGCCGGCTTGTTGATGCCGTAGTCCCGCATTCGCCGCTCCAGAACCCGGCGTTGGGTGCCGAGTCGGCGTGCGATCTCCTCGTTCGACGCTCCAGGCCAGGCGGCGACGGCGCGTTGCACCAGAGCCTGTTCTGCTTGTTGAAACGACGCGCCCAAATGCTCGAAACCGCCTTCGAGGGGTGGATCGAGCAGGGTCGCCGGGTTTCAAGGAGAAGGTGCGAAATCGCCGAGTTCGATGATGCCGTCGACCGGCTCTGAGAGGACCAACGCTCGTTCGAGCAGATTCTCCAGCTCTCTGACATTGCCGGTGAAAGGGTGGCTCAGAAGTGCCGCAAGCGAGGCCTTGGAGAGGCCTGGCGCCGGCCGGCCGATACGACAGGCGACCTTGGTCAGAAGGCGGGTCGACAGCTCCTCGAGATCCTGCCGCCGGTCGCGCAACGGCGGGATGACGACTGGGATGGTATTCAGGCGGTGATAGAGGTCCCCGGTCCTCGCCCGTAGCTCCTCGTGCCTACGTTGCAGGCTCTGATGCTCGAGTGCGCGTTCGATCTGGGCGAGCAGTTCGTCGGGCTCGATGGGCTTGTTGAGGTACTGGAAGGCGCCGAGCTTGATCGCCGAGACGGCGGATTGGATCGACGAGTGCGCCGTCATCATGATCAACGGCAGATTCGGCCAACGGTTGCTGATCGTCTTCAGGAGGTCCAGGCCCGACATGCCGGGCATCGCCAGATCGCTGACGACGAGTGCGAAGGGTCCGCCGGAGTCGTCGATGCGCACGAGCTCGGCAGGTGTGGGCGACAGGCGCTTTTGCGTCTCGCGAGCAAGGCGGACCTCGAGCTCGAACCAGTCTCTCGGCGGATCCAAGGCGACAGTGCCCGACTTGCCACTCGGTACCGTGGCCGACCATTCATCGGTGTCGTTCGACTCGAAGCCGTCGGCGAAGATGAGCTCGGTGAAGACCACCCCGGTCAAGGTGATTTGATTCGAGCTGGTGTCGATGCCGCTGTAGCTCCAGCCGCCGGTGAGCATGATCTGTGAGGCGTCGGGAACGCCGGCGAGTGCATCGTACTCGAAGAGTACGATCTCGGTCGGCACGGGTCCGGAGGTCACGGTGGGTGTCACGAAAAGAGTGGCGTCGCCGAAATCCAAGGTGCCGGCGACATCGACCAGGTCAGAGGCCACACCGTCGGTCTCCCATTCGTAGACCGCGCCTTCGGAGATCGATAGGCTGCCGGTGGTGAGGGTGCCTGCGCTCGAACCGGGGGCGAGGGTGCTGCCGGTGGCCAGACTCAGGCTGCGGTTGACAGTACCGGAACCGGTGAGTGTGCCTGCCATCGTCACGGCAGAGGTGAGGCGGAGTGTGCCGTCG
>CAZCEX010000159.1:5055-6961 GCA_964497785.1 uncultured Thermoanaerobaculia bacterium
AGCTGCTCGTAGATCTCGAGCGATCCGCCGGGCTCGACGGATATGGTGCCCACAGAGAGGGGCATGCCGACGTAGGGCGGACCGCCGGCCGAGGCGATGTGGGCGACGTCTGAGATGCCCGGCACGGGGCCCGGGCACCCACCGTAACCATGGTAGCCCCAGTTGTTCATGTACTCCTCGGGGTCGGTGTCCGGAACGACGCGGCAGTCCCTCCATTCTGCGCCTCCGCCCCCGCCGGACCAGTTGTAGTCGGTGGCGAGAGTGGTTCCGCAGATGACGAATGTGATCAGAGCGGCGAGCATGGTGGCGCGGTGCTTCATATCGGCTCCTTGCCCTCTCAGTTTTCTGCGTATTCTCCCGGAAGGGGCGCAGCTGAGGGTCGAAGGCATCAGGAGCAAGCTCTGTGCCGGGTCCGAGAAGGTTGTTTAAATCTTTTAATCTCAGTACTTGACTGGGATTCCTTACGCTCGGATCGAGAGATTCATGACCTCGGTGGTGCGATCTGTATTGTCAGAAATACGTCAAGTGCAATGAATGCAGTGATTTGCGAAGATGTCCCGCGAGGGGCAGGGCATGTACCGCGCGGTGCGGGCGGTCGTTCTGGTAAAGGTGCTCGTCGCGGGAGGTAGCGACAGCGACAGTCATCAGCGACAGTCATCAGACAGCGACAGGTGCAGCAGGCAGCGGCAGTAGACGGCGGCAGCAGACAGCGGCTGCAATCAGCAGGAGGGAGAGCTGACCGCACCTCCGTTCGCGGCCGGGTAACAGCCGAGAAAGCGATACTCGAGCGCCTGTCCCTCGAGCCGGCCCAGCACCTTGGCGATATGCGGGTCCCGGTCCGATCCCTCGAGGTCGAGGAAGAAGGTGTAGTTCTCCGGGTGTGAACGGCACGGCATTGAAGCGATGCGGGTCAGGTTGATGTCCCCTTCGGCGAAGAGCTCGAGCACGGCGAAGAGGCTACCGGCTTCGTGGGCGGTGACGAAGACCAGGGAGCACTTGTTACCGGTTGGCGACGGGTCTCGGGCGAGGATCAGAAAACGAGTCGTATTCGAGGCGTCGTCTTCGATGCCGCCCTCGATCACCTCGAGGCCATAGAGCTCGGCAGCCAGATGGCTGGCGATGGCCGCCGCAGCCCGCGGTCGCTCTCTGGCCACCATCTGGGCGGAGCCGGCCGTATCGTAATAAGGCCGTGCCTCCAGCTGCCGACCAGTGAGAAAACCGCGACACTGGCCGAGAGCTTGAGGGTGGGAGTACACCACTCGGATCTCCTCGGGGTCTGTGCCTTTGGCAACCAGCAGGTGGTGTTGGATCGGAACCCGCGCTTCGCCGACCACCTTGAGGTCGGTTCGGGTCAACAGATCGTTGACCTGCGAGATGGCGCCTTCGAGGGAGTTCTCCACCGGCACCACACCGAGGTCGTAGGCGCCATTGGTGACCCCGTCGAATACGGCCCCGAACTCGCGGCACGGCACGTAGGCCGAGTTCTGGGCCAGGTGACGCGCAGCGATTTCGGAGTAGGCGCCGTGCTCACCCTGAAAGGCGACCAGTTTTGGGCTGCTCTCCTGCAGTCGTTTGCTTTCGGTGATGATCTGCGCGAAGAGGCGTTCGGCGAAATCGGCGTCCACCAGGGCCAGGCTGGAACGCATTGCGCGATCGAGCACGACGCGCTCGCGGCCGCTGTCGGTGGGTCCGGCTTTGAAGCGCCGCACGCGCAATCCCAGCTCCATTCTTTCTTCGAGCAGGGCCAAGAGTTCGAGGTCGATCTCGTCGATGCGATGTCTGATTCCGTTCAACTTCATCGTGCCTCCAATAAAAAGCCCCGCATCGTTGATGCGGGGCCGTGAACAACAAAAATATCGTTTACAACGGCGGTCCGCATCCATCATGGTGCTTGCTAAAGACGGAG
>CAZCEX010000159.1:7061-8696 GCA_964497785.1 uncultured Thermoanaerobaculia bacterium
GGTGTGCCTTTGCCTTCACTGTCGAAGGTCCTCAACAGTCTGGGACAGGCTGGCCTCGTCAAGGCGAAACGCGGCTACAAGGGTGGCTTCATGTTGGCCCGGTCCGGAGACGAGATCACGCTTCGACAGGTGGCCGAAGCCGTCGACCCCAAGCTGAATCAACCGAGATGTTTCCTCGGCTTTGCCGAGTGCTCGGAGGAGCGCAGCTGCCCCGCGCACGACTTCTGGTGCAGGACACGGAAAAAGACCATGGCGTACCTCGAGGATTTGACAGTCGCCGATGTCGGGGATTTCGAGTGGAATCGGCAGAACTGGCCGTTCCACCGTGTGCGCGAGGAGGATTCGCTACCGGTGCTTGATGGTGTTGCGGCGCCAGAGACTGCAGAAACAGACACGAGTGAATCGTCGGAGGCCAGCAGATGAACTCTGTTGTTCCCCGACTACAGCAACCCAGGACGTTCGCCCGCCGGGCCGATGTGAGCTGCTCGGAGTACCCCGATGTGATTGTGATGCAGACCAGAGGAGGACGAGTATGAGATTCCTGAATAGATCGAATCAAAGGCCAGGATGGTGGTCGGTAGCGCTGCTTGCGGTGCTGTTGGCATCGGTCGCGCCGCTGACGTCCGCCCAGGAGGTACCGCTCGATTTCGAAGAGTCCGGTGACGCGATGCCCGACGGCACCGTGACGGTCACAGTCGTCACGACCGATGACTCCACCATCGACAGCGTCGTCTGGACGCAGGTCTACGGAGTGGACGCCGCTCTGACTGGCGCGGACACCGCCACCGTGACTGCGGCGCTCGGAACCGAAAGCGCCTTCAAGGGCATGCTCATCCACGTCCTGGAAGAGCCGCCGATCACCCCTGAGCAGCTGCCGCCGAACGTGCCGCCTCCAGGCGACGAGTTCTACGGCGGCCTGCAGGACCGGTTCGAGGTCGTGGGCCTCAACCACTTCGCTCTCGAAGAAGCCGGTATGGTCAAGTTCGAGGTCGACGTCGTCACCAGCTCGGGCACCTACCAGACGACCTATTCGGTGCACGCTCATCTTCCGTGGAAGGTTGCCACCGGCCTCGTCAACGTGCCGATCGGCCGTACGGTCCTCATGCAGGGCAAAACCCAGGACATCTACGACTGGGTAATGACCCCGGCTGATGGGTCTGCAGCGACCCTGATGGACGCCAGAACCCAGAACCCCGAGTTCACGCCTGACGTCGCCGGCATCTACAGCCTCACGGTGACCGACGTTGCCGCCGAGGCGACAGTCGAGATCGACGTGTACGCGGGTACATGGCTTGGCATCATCACCGGACAGGACGCCGCCGGCAACCCGACGGTGGACGCAAGCTGCAACACCTGCCATGGTGAGACTGTGGCAAAGTGGGCGGCGACCGGCCACGCCGAGATCTTCTCCAACAACCTCGATACCAGCACCCACTACGGTGAAGGCTGCTTCGATTGCCACACCGTCGGTTTCGATCCCGATGTCGACAATGGCGGCATCGATGACGCGTCCGACTACCAGGCGTTCCTCGACTCGGGTCTGATCAACAACCCGGGTGACAACTGGGCCACGGTCCTCGCCGAGTACCCGGAAACCGCGCGACACGCCAACATCCAGTGTGAAAACTGCCACGG
>CAZCEX010000160.1:0-8680 GCA_964497785.1 uncultured Thermoanaerobaculia bacterium
AGAGGTCGGTGGTCGCGCAAGCTAAAGCATGCGTCTACAATTCTTTAAACCTGTAGTCGGGCCCTTTGGGGCCCGTTAGAATGGTGACATGTGTTCGGCGCGAGAGCTCTTAGACAGCCTTTTACCAGGGCTTCTAACCTTCCTCGAGGGCTTCCAACTTGTCGGGTCGGATAAAGAGGGAAGGGTTCGGCTCGAGCAGAACGGTTGTCTTGATGGTGACCTCGCGTTCCATACCCGTCGGCTGACCGTAATGGTTGATCCCCTTCATAACAACTCGTGACGGCAAGGAGACTCCGTTGATGTCCGCGGTCTCGGTGACCTGGATCTGCAGACCTTCGTTCTCGGCCTCTTTGAATCCCTCCACCGGAAGGAAGCGGGCAGCGACAATACGATGATCGCTCGAGTCCACGACGATATCCCAACTGAGGCCCATCAGGGGGCTGGCGAAGTACATCTCCGGAACTGTGAAAGAAAAGTTGAGGACCGACTTTTTGGCGAATACCGTCTCGTCGACGGTGTCGCCCAGGTTAACGCCCTCGAGGTTGAGGCTGAAGGGAAGGAGCAGCGGAAGCAAACGCTCTCGATTGAAACCTGGAGCGATGCGTGGCGTCTGCTGGCGCACGTCGGGTTTGCCCTGGACCATCGCCCAACCGGTGTCACCGTTGCGCACGTTGACGACCTCGCCCGGTAGCTCGAGGCGGCTGTTGATGAGTCTGGTGTCGACATAGGCGGTGTAGGCGAATGTGTCCTGCGACTTGTCGGCGTAGGTCTGCACCTGAGAAATCTCCATTTGCAGAACACCGAGAGCCTGGAACGCCTTCATGCCGCCCGCTGCGTCCGATGTCTGAGCAACGACGGAAGCCGGTGTTTCGGCAAAGAGAGCGGGTTGCAGGGCCAAAGTGACGATGATCGCGCCTATGGTGGCCGAATATTTCATGAAATCCTCCTGGGTTCGCCCCTCGGGATCGATGGGGCACATATAGTATACGTGAGCCGAGCGGGGAGTATCACAGATGGGCGTTCCGGAGATCCGAACATACCGGCCAGGAGATGAGGTTGCGATCAATGAGGCCTTCAACCGTGTCTTCGGCAGGCAACGAACGCTTGCCGAGTGGGCCTGGAAGTTTTCGGCGCCGGAGGCACTCAAAGCAACCCTGGCGGCGTGGGATGGATCGGCCCTTTCCGCCCACAATGGGGCAACGCCGGCCGTCTTTCAGATTGCCGGCAGGAGAGTGCAGGCCCTGCAGGGAGTGGACACCTTTTCGCTGGCGGCCCTCGCGCGAAAACGGGAGTGGAAGAGCGCCTGGTTGCACGTGATGGATGCCTTCGCCGAGGTGGCATCTCAAGCAGGAGTGGGCCTCTTGTACGGCTTCACCGGGCCGCGTTCGATCAGCCACATGGTTGCGCGCTGTCGATGGGACAGTGCGCCGCCAAGGCGCATACCGCTGCTGGAACGCGAGACCAGATCGACCGGCCGTACACTGGCATCGAGGTTGTACGTGGCGAGACTGGCGGGTGACGACGAACCGGTTCTCGACGACCTGTGGGCGCGAGTGGCGCACCGCTACCCGGCGGCAATCGTGCGTGATTCCGAGCACGCACTGCACCGTTTCAGCCACCACCCGACCGTGCGCTATCACCGGTGGATCGTATACCGGAGGCTGTCGACAGTTCCGGTCGCTTTCGTCGTTTTCAGAACGGATGGTGGTGTGTGTCATTGGGCAGACCTTCTGTGGGACAGCCACCATCCCGGAGCGCTCGATCTCATCGACCACCTCGCGAAGCAGACCGTAGCTCAGACCGGAGCTGCCCGAGAGGCCTTGTGGATCGATGGCGATCCCGAAGTGGAGAGCCGACTGCGCCACGTTGGCTTCGAAGGTGGCCCGGACCCCAGCGGGGTGGTGCGGGTCATACGATTGATCGACACAGAGCTGAACCCGGAGTTATTTTCACCGGGGAAGGTCTACACAACGATGGCGGATGCCGATCTGGTGTGAGGTGATGCCTGCGTTGGATCTGTTACGCAAAATACTGATAGCCAGAAGACTACGATCTTGTGGGATCCGCGCTCCCGGTCATCATCTCGTCCCTCCATCGACCGGAAACGACCCACCGCAGAGCACGTTCTGCGGATTCTGCGGCTCGATTCGTGCTAAAGCGACGTGCGATGGAAAACCCGCGTGTCCGGTGTCGGCGCCAGAGTCGGGGGCTGGCGAGCATCTGTTGCGCTGCCGCGGCGAAAGCCGTCGGGTCATCGTACGGGACAAGAGTGGCAGCCTCTGACGCGAAGCCCCTGAAGCTCGAGATGTCGGAAGCCACAACCGGCACACCTGCGGCGAATGCCTCGAGCACGGGTAGCCCGAAGCCCTCCTGTTCCCACGAGGGGGCCAGGAGCAGGTCGCAAGAACGGACGAGTTGGGTGGCATCTCGCGGTGTGAGATGGTGATGATACTCGTCGGCCGTCAGCAGACGGTTCTCGGCGTCGGTCACCGGGTACTGAGAAAGGCGCACGATCCGAAAGTCGAACCCCTTTCGCCTCAGGTGAATGGCGGCTTTCAGACCCGTCGGAATGCCTTTCCAGAGGCCTTCCCAGGGACCAACGATGAGGATCCTCGGTGGAGTCTGTGGTTGGCGAATGAGGTGTCGCCGCCAACCCGGAGACCAGAAATCCTCGAGGGGTTGCAGGACGAGTCTCGCCGGGCGAAAGAACTTCTCGGCGAGTAGGGTAGCGAGGTGCGAAGACACGACGATCGCGGGGATTGGGGAGTGATAGGCCTCTTCGATCGCCGGGTGATCGCTGGTGTTGTGCGTATAGGTGGCTTCGTATCCCTGACAGTAGTGCACGACCTCACCGCGAGATAATTGACAGGCGGGGCCGATGGTCGACCAGTAAGTGGCGATTGTGACGTCCGCAGCCGGCACGCTTTCACGCGTGAAATCTTCAACCTGCAGGAATGGGGACTGGAGTCCACACCAGTCGGGTCGGGGACCACGGGAAACTACCGTAACCTGATGGCCGCGAGCGGTCAGGAGATCGGCCTGACGCAAAATGACCTTGACGCCGCCGAACAGAACCGTGTCTTCGAGGAGGTAGACAACAGAAAGAGATCCTGGCCTCGACATGGTCTTCCCGTCAGCGGCGGAGTGCATATCTGCATTCGGCGCAGATGAAGTTTTCGGGTGGATCGTCGATTCCGTACACAATCCGCCGCGCGCGGGCGTACTCCTCACCTTCCAGCACCTCTCGAACCGACTGCTTGTTGAGGTTCCCCAGGACCCATCCCTCTTCATAATCCTGGCAACAGATCACAACATTGGCCGCCGCTGTGACATGAAGGTGTTCGATCGGGCGGGACCCCATGTAGTCACAGCCCTGCACACGGAGATCTTTCTGTTCGGCGATGAGACCGACATTGAGGTAGCCCGCGCGGTCGTTGGCCTCGAAGTCCTGGACCTTGAAGAGGGAACCGTCGAAGTGTTCGCTGATGGCCTGATACTCACGTTGGTGGTCTTCGGGATCGGTTCCCAGGACGACGATGACCATCTCTTCTGCCAGAGGCTTGTTCCTGGCGTATTCGAGGTTCGAAAGCACGCGTTCGAGGTGGTCCTTTCCGCGGTCCCTGGCGTAGGTCTCACGGTCCAGCGTCGAGAGATTGACCGAGAAGTAGGAGAGGCCCCCCAGATCGACCAGGGCATCAACCGTGTCCGGGGTCAACCCCGACCCGTTGGAGAGTACGGCAGCCGGCAATCCCGCCTGTTTGATCGTTTTCACCTGTTGCACGAATCGACGGTCGGCCGTTGGTTCGTTGTACTGGATCATTGTCACGGCCTCGATGGGCTCGTTCAGCTCGGCCACCTCGCGGACGATCCGCTCATAAAGCTCGGTAGGCATGTAGATCGGGGCTCGGGGGGCTATGGATACCGGACAGAAGAAGCATCTCTGGTTGCAGACGGAATGGGCCTCCAGGGAAACCCAACGGAGGCGGTATCGACGGGAGAGATCCGCTTCTTCGGGAATCAACCAGTCATCGGCGATCATGCTTCGGTGCACGTCGGTCAGTTCCGTGAGCCGCGACTCGTCGAGAATGAAGCTACGCAACTCAGGGTACCAGGGGTGTTCAGCGCCCATCCCCCGGCCCGTGTGGGGGTTGAGAACCGCGTGATCGAAGAGGTGGAGGTATGGGCTCGCAATCCATCGATTCGTCTGGAGCGGGCTGTTCATGATGGGGCGCTCTCGGTGTGCCAGAGGTGTTCTACTGCGACCAGCCCGAATGGGTACTCATCGTACTCCACTGTGAAGGCCTCCTTGAGAATGTGGGTATCGTGGATGTGCAGGCCGTCCTGTGCCAGAAGGAAGATATAGAGCTTGTAGGCACCTTTCACCAGCGGTAAATGAGGAATCTCCAACCTGACCGTGTGGTGGGTTGCCCCAGTCCAGGGCCCAACATCGCTACGGTGTGAAAGAAATGAGGCCACCTCGACCTCGTCGAGTCGATTGAGTCCGACAGCCAGGTGAAAGGCTGCGCCCGGGTCGTCGTTGCTCCAGTTGATCTCCAACTCGAGGGGATCACCATGGCGTCGCATTGGCCCGCTGAGAAGGGATACTTTGCTGAGCCGCGCTGGCGCTCCAGCCGGCGCCTCTTTGACGGTGGGCTTTTCTTCGCTTCGATCGGTCTTCGCCTGAAGGAAGGCCTCGTACTGTGGTACGACGTGTTGCACGGGGCCGAGCGCCCTGATACAGCCGTCTTGCAGCCACAGGGCACGACGGCAGAATGCTGAGACGTAGTACATCGCATGGGAGCAGATGAGCAGGGTGCCGCCCGCGTCGATGTAGCGTTGCAGGTGAATCATGCACTTTTGTTGAAAGTATCCGTCTCCCACCGAGAGAGCTTCGTCGATGATCAGGACGTCGGGCTCGACCTGGGTAGCGATCGCGAACCCGAGGCGCATGACCATGCCGGTCGAGTAGGTCTTGATCGGCTGGTCAATGAAGTGACCGAGCTCCGAAAACTCGATGATCTGTGGTGTCCGGTTTTCCACCTCGTCGCGGCCGAGCCCGAGCATGGCGGCGTTGAGCACGATGTTCTGGCGCCCGGTGAGCTCGTGGTGAAAGGCCGACCCCAGCTCGAGAATCGACGCCACGGGGCGTTTCACTTCCACCTTGCCCGAGGTCGGTGCAGTGACCCCCGCGAGTATCTTGAGTAGGGTGCTCTTGCCGGCGCCGTTTTCACCAATGATGCCCAGGCCCTCACCCTTCGGCACCTCGAATGTCAGGCCGCAGAGGGCGTGGAATGCCTTGTGTCTTGGCCGGCGCATCAGAGCCTCGACGAGACGATCGACGGGGCGTGCGAAGACGCGGTAGGTCTTGCGCAGATCATGCACGGAGACAACCGGTGTCGACATCAGATCTCGTCCGCGAAGGCTGGTCTGAGCCGCCTAAAAAACCACAGACCGGCGACCAGAGAAAACACCGCCGTAAGCATGAGCGGGACAAGAGAAAGCACCGAGGGCATCGATCCCCCGAGCAGAGCCTCTCGATAGAGCGTGACGATGGTGGTCAACGGGTTGAGCTCGAGGAACGGTCGAAAACGATCCGGGACCAGACTCATGGGATAGACGATGGGTGTGAGGTAGAACCAACCCTGGAGTAGCATGCTGATGATCTGAGCCGTATCTCGGAAGAATACGTTGCAGGCGCCGGCGAGAAAGCCGAGGCCGACTGTCAGAGCGATCTGCAGTGGCACGGCGACGATCAGGATCCACAAACCCGACAACGACAGCTGACCCGTCACACCGAGCACAATGAGGAAGAGCCCGAGCGCGATCGCCTCGTGGAGCAGGGCTGCGAGGACGACGGCCCAGATCAGCAGTCCCGATGGGAAGGACATCTTCTTGACCAATCCGGCGCTGTCGGTGATCGCGGTCGACGAGCGGAATATGCCCTCCTGAATCGCCATCCAGGGCAGCAAACCGCAGAAGAGGAAGATCGCGAAGTTCGAGGTGCGCTCCCCGATGCCCGGCGAGATCTTCATCACCGTGCTGAAAAGGAAAGTGAAAAGGGCGAGGCTCCAGAGCGGCTGCACGAAAGACCACAAGAATCCCAGGACCGACCCGGCGTAGCGGCCTTTGAAGTCGCGGCGAGTGAACTCGCCGAGCAGGAATAACGAGTGTCGCATCATGAATAGAAGCACCGGTTCACCCGGCACCGAGGGAGTGTACCAAAGGGAGGCACGAACACCCTCAGACCAGTGTACGAAATAACGCTGTCAGACGTCGCCCTGCGAAAAGCAATCTCCGAGCTTGACACTTCTGTTGCGGCCCACGGAAACTCTCTGAGATGTCCCTCTACCTCTGGACGATCGTGCCGCTGGCCCTGGTGCACCTCGTATTGGCGCGGCGGTATCGGGATGCTCTGCGATTCCAACTCCTGCTCGACGTCGTGCTCGCGGCCGTCGTCGGGCCCGGCCTCCTGATGGGCGGCGACCTCAACCCAGTGCGCTGCGTGCAGAAGCTGCCCCCATTCCGGTCGGTCGAGTGGTCGCAGAAGACTGCCTTTCAGCGCACCCAGTCCGACGTGGTCTTTCAATTTCACCCGTGGTGGGAGCAAACGGGTGGGCAGTTGCGTCAGGGTCAGATTCCAGTCATTCAACCTGCGGTGGGCGGCGGGCTGCCACTGCTCGCCAACGGCCAGACGGGTCTGCTGGCGCCGGTCATGGCGCCGGTCTGGTTCCTAGGCCCCGAGCGGGGGACCACGGTCATGGCGTTCTGGAAGTTGGAGTTGGCGGGTTTTGGCGCCTTCCTCCTGTTGGCCCGGGGGTGGCGGTTGGGTTGGCAGCCGGCTTGTGTGGGCGGAATCGCATGGGCGGGGAGCCCGTATCTGGTCGGTTGGTTGTTGGTACCTCTTGCCTGGGTGACGGCTTGGCTTCCGTGGGCGTGGTGGCTCATGTGGTGGGCCATGCGTCGGCGGTCGGCTTTCGGCGCAGCCATTGTCGTGGGCTGCGTTTTCGGCTGGGTCCTGGGCGCTGGTCTGCATCCTGAAACAGCCGCAATTGTGTGTGGATCGGCTTTTCTGATGGCATTGATCACCCGCCCCGGCCGGTGGTTGCGGCCGATTGTCGTGGCAGCGGTGTCCCTTGTGGTTGCAGTCGTTCTGTCGTGGCCGACAATCGGCCTCATCGCCGCGTCTTCCCGACATGAGCTCGGCGCCGACGGCGCCGCCAACCGCGACCGCCCGTCGTGGGCCATACAGCGTGATCTGATACGCCAGATCGTGGTGCCGGCGGCGATGGGTCATCCTGCTCGCGGCGACTGGCAGGCCCCCTATCCGCATGCCCCCGGAGCGGCGGGAGTGGCCGGCGCCGTGCTCTCCCTCGTGGCTCTCGGGCGGGTTCGGCGCAGGTACCGGAGGCTTGCCGTGGCGGCCGCTTCGGTTTCGCTGCTTGGGCTCGTGCTCCTCGTCCGAATACCACCGCTCGACGCCGTCCTGGTCCGAATACCGCCGCTCGACCAGATGACCCTGGCTCGTTTTGGTGTGCTCATCCCCTGGGGCCTTGTGGTTCTCGCCGTACTCGGGTTGGATGGAGCGCAACATGGCCGTCTGCGCGGCCCGGTGCAGCGGCTGATTCCTGCGGGGATCATTGCCGCCGTGGCTTTGTGGTCCGCGCCATGGCGGTTGGCTCCGGTAGACACCGGCCTGGTCATCGTGACGGTGGTTCTGGCCGGCGTCGTTGCTCTGCTTCCGCGCCGCGCGGCCGTTCCCATACTGGTGGCGGCCGAGTTGAGCCTGCTGGCCCTGTTGATCAATCCGGTGGCTGCAAGCCAGGATCGTCTGCCGCAGCCGGAGGTTCTGAGCCGTTTGGCCGAGATGGAGGTGGACAGGCCCTGTCGGGTCGTTGGTCTCGGTCTGATGCTGCCGCCCAATCTGGCATCACGCTACGGTTTGCGCGATCTGCGGGCTTCAGATCCGCTGCGGCCAGTCCCCTTTGCGCGCCTGATGGAGGTCCTCGGTGAGCCTCGAAAGGTGCTTGGTGGACAACTTTCGAGTCTGCCGGCGGGCCTGTGTGGGGCGTGGGGGGTCGGCTTCGCCATGACCCCACCCAGGAAAACGCTTCCAGGATGGGAGAGGGTGTGGTCTGACGGCGACGGTGCGATCTGGTCGAACCCAGAGCTCCTTCCCGAGGTGCGTGTCGTGGGCAGGGTCGCCGAGCAACCAGTGGGTCTCGAGGAGCTGCGCGAAGTGGTTGCAATGACCGATTTCGAGACGACGGCGCTCGTCAGTGGTGGCGGGAGTCTGGTGGCGGCCGCCGAGACCAGGGTCGAGCTCGGCATGAGGACCCCAACCCAGCTCGAGGCCACCGTCGAGTGTGACGGACCATGTCTGTTGGTGCTCGCTCAGCCGTGGGCCCCAGGCTGGAAAGCCCGAGTCGCTGGCGAGCGCGCCGACATTGTGCTCGCGGACATCGCCGGCATGGCAGTCATGGTCCCGAGTGGTCGCCACCGAGTTGAGTTGGTCTATCACCCATGGGCCTGGTGGCCGCGGGGGGATTGGCCGATAAATCGGTAGCGTCCGGCTGCCACAGTCTTCTTAACCCGCATCAAAGGTATGCCCACAAATCAGGTTCGGTTCTCACCGCGGCGGCGCATATTTGAACCGCAAAGGCGCGAAGGCCGCAAAGAAAAG
>CAZCEX010000161.1:0-8670 GCA_964497785.1 uncultured Thermoanaerobaculia bacterium
GCATGAGATCTACGGAGGGGAATGGTTTCGCGCGGGGCTTCCGACTGAGGTCTTTGATCGACTGGTCTCAACTAAAGAAGGAGAGACGGCCATCGGCTGGTACGAGCCCGAGTACCAAGAGATCATCGACTACGCGGTCTTTGAGGATCTCCACGCGATCCTAGAGCACAACCGTGATCACTTCCCCGCCCTGGTGGCCATCGTGCCGAACCCCTCACTGCTCAACGCGCGGTTTCTCGAGCTCGAGGCTCTGCGTCGGAAGATCGGCAGGGCACGACCCGTCAGTGACGCCGAGCTCACCTTCCTGACTCGTTTCCTGCAGCGGTTTCGAGAATCAATGAACGCGCACAATGCCCTTGGACCAATCTCGGTTGAATCACAAGACAAGGCAGTCGCAGAGGTGGAAGAAGAGCAGCCCCCTGAAAGCGTCGAGGACGAACCGAAGGCTCCAAAACCACAAGCGCCGGTAGAGCCACCGTCTCCGACGCCCCAGCCGGAACAAGAGGTCAAACCGAAAGGACCGAGGCCTCCGCAACGCCTGCAGAAGGTGCCGAATCAGGAGGCGAGCCCTCAAATCAAGCAAACGCCCGCCGCCGAAGTGGACTTTGCCACTCAAGACCACCAACCGGCAACCCTCGCCGCTGCTATCGAGACGGGAGATTCCAAGACGATCCTGAGGGAGCTTTTTCGAGAGGTCACCGCCGTCGCCGAGAGCTTGTGGTCCTCTGACGTGATCCCTCAGCCGGTGGTCTGGAAAACCGTCAGGGTCTCGGACTGGTACGAAAAGAGCTACTCCCCCCTGGGATTGAAGTCACTGTCTGATTTCTTCTCCGTCATCGACGAGGTCGAACGGCGCATGGCAAGCGGCCTCGCCAAGCATGAGCTTCAAGTCCTGCTCGAAGAGAACAATTTCGCCCAGGTGCTGCTCGCACTGAGGGACATGTTTCAGCGCAACAAGATCTAACCCGCATCAAACCTGTTGGGTAAGGTTGATAGTGATTCCGATCAGAAGGCCATATAGGACAATTGAAACGCCAAGACGCAAAGGGCGCAAAGTTTTATTGAATTACTGGTCCTATCTTGGCGTTCTTCGCGTCTTGGCGGTTCAAAAAACACACCGCTGCAGTGAGTAGCCACCTGGCTTGTGGGGATACCCTCGGCCCACGCTATTCACCGGCCCTTTTCTGCGGACCGCGGCGAAGAGAGGTGCTCACGGGCCTCGAGCAGCACGGGAGATCGGGGCAGGACCTTGAAGGCTTCGTCAAGGGTTTTGTGTGCCTGGTCATCGAGTCCGAGTTGATGCAACGCCTGGGCCTCGGCTGCCCAGAACCACCCGGACCCGGCCCATCGTTTGCCATCGTCGATGACGACCAGAGCTTCGGCGGCCTGACCGGAATCAATCAGGGCCCTTGCGCGGTCGATGGATGCTGCAGTCAGCCACGGCATGGTTTGCAGCGGAGCTCTGAGACAGTCTGCGGCACGACGAAACTGTCCGGCCAACAGGAGCCGGTGGCATTCTCCGGCCTGAGAGTTGGCCTCATGGACCCTGCAGGCCACTCCACCTGCGATCGCAGCAACAACACCGCAAAGAGCAGCAGAAACGAACCACGGCCACCGTCGCCGGCAAAGACCCTCTGCATGGCTCTGCAAGCCGACATCGCCATGTGCTGCAAGGCCGACGAGCACAAAAAAGAGGGCGGCGGTTGCCGGTGTGTGGAGCGGTGCAGACACCGAGGCCAGGAACCCGAAAACGAGCAGCGAGGCGGCAACCACCGCTTCGACCCGTGAACCCCCGTCCAACGAACGACGACCCGCCAACCAGACAGCCCGCAACCACACGGCGAACAGCAGCAGCCCGGCCAAGCTACCCCGCTCGAGAGCAACCTGCAGCCAGTCGTTGTCCAGCCGGTCGACGAGCATGGTCGGCAGCCAGCTGTGGCGCCCTGGTTCGACCTCGGCTGCCACCCATTTGAGACCATTGGGAAGAACCAGCGCCGTATGCCCGAGCCCCTGGCCGGTGATCGGCGCCTCCCTCAACCCGTGGGCCCCAGCCGCCCAGAGTGCCAGTCGTCCCGTGATGGGTTCGGCATCCCCCCACCGGGCGGCGCCGGCAGTCCACGAACAAACTGCGCCGAACGCGAGGAGGCAGAGGCCGACCAGCCCTGCCGCAAGCGCGTTTGAAGATCTCCCAAGAAGCCACAAAGCAGAGGCTCCGATCCCCAGACCCACGAGGCCGCCTCTGGACCCGGTTACGGCGACACCTGCAGTCAGAAGGAGAGCGGCCAGTATGAGGGTCCAACGGACGGCCGGCGACCGTTCCCGGCCGAATCCCAGCGCCACCATGACGAACGGAAAAGAGACGGCGATCCACTCCGCCGTCCAGGTCGGGTTGCCGAGGGTCGTCAGGGTCTGCCAGCGACCCGGGCGAGACGAGGAGAGGTCAAGAAAAATACGCAGCGGGTCGATACCCCAGGCCTGCGCCAGCGCGATGCCGGCAACGACGACCGGCGGTACGGCAAGTAACACTGTCAACCACGAAAGTGCCTGCGGACCGCTTTCGCGGCGTACCAACAACGACACGGCAAACAGTGCTGCCAGGAGGAGGGCTTCGCCGGCGCCCATCAGGTGTAGCGCTCGGTTCTGGGTGTGCCACAACGGTGCCAAAACCGACCAGACCGTCAAAAAAACTACCAGCGTTACCAACGGTTTATCGATGTCAGGTGCCGTTTCGCTCCGTCTCCCCTGGCCTCGGCAAAAAAGAAACACCCCCGCGACCACGGGCACGCCCACCATGAGGGTCAACTGCTTGGGAAGGTCGAACTGATCGAGACCATACGGCCAAAAGACCAGCGCCAGGGCGACGACAAGGGCGCCGAGAACGACACTGGGTGCCGCCTCTCGAAATCTTGAGGACTGTATCGCCCGACTCGCGCCTGTCATGAGATCACTCTTCCAGATGAAGCTGTTTCCGCTATGATGATGCCAGTGGGGAATTTTCGAGCCTGCCAAGGAACCACCACAACGGGAGCCACCCAATGGTACCAAAGCCTCACGCATCGAAGCCGTTCCATTTCTTTTTCTTGCTCATCGGAATCCTGGTTGTCGCGACACCGGCGACAGCCCAGTACGGTTACGGGGGCTACTACCAGGGGGGGGGCTCCGGCGGTTCCGATGACGGCGCGGGTGGCTCCGGAGAGCCCGACACACAACAGCCGACCCCCGCTCCGACTCCCACCCCGACTCCTACACCGCGGCCGGAAGGGCGAGTCTCCTTGTCGGTCTCATTCGTCGACAGCGAAGGAGCTGAGAGACCTTTCCCCGCCGGTGTTTCGCTCGCGACAGAGATATCGATCAGGCTCGAGCTCACAATGGCCGGCGGTGGACCCGGAGACTTCCGACTTTCGGCCCTGGCCCTGGATGGCGACGCCGGTCGGCTGTTTCCCTCACGCGGAAGCATGTCAGGCAACGGGACCTGGTGGGTGACCCTGAAAGTAGGCGAGAAATTCGGCACCTATCCTCTACTCTTCGTCGCCCAGGACAGGTTGGGCAACTACCCGGCTGCATCCGTCATGGCGAATGTGGTCGTCAACCCGAGCCCGCCCCTCCTGATGGCGGGCGGCATCCCCGTCCGCTCGGCAGCGGATTCACGCCAACTTCAAATTCAGAACAGGTCGTGGTGGACGGCGCTGACCATGAGGAACTGGGTCACGCCCAACTGGTTCGAAAACCTCTGCGACGATCTTTATCATGACCGGGGGCTCCTTGACGCCGTTGCTACCGCGGTCAGAATCGACCGTGACAGGCTCAACATCACCCACCAGATGCCCCCGAAAGAACAGTTCAAGAGCTACGCCACGATGGAACCGATCATGAGCAAGTACTGGGCGGAGATGGGCATCACCCTATCCGCCGTGACCGCCAACGAGATCGGCAACGTCTTTGTTGGCTGGCGGGCGAACTCCGGCATGGTCGTCACCATGAGCGACGACGTCGCCCGCGTCCTCAAGGTCTCTATGCCGGTGGTCAAGGTCGGCAACGTGCTCAATGGCGTCGGCGCAGCCATGATATTGCTCGACTTTTGGAGCAACATGTCCCTCGCCGATTCACCGGCCGAAGCGCGCGATGCGTGGAACAGGGCGGGATATGCTTCGCTCGACCTCTATGTCTCCAACCTGGTGGCCAATACCTTCGGCGCAGCGGCCGCACTCCCCGGTATGTTTACTTCCTACCTCTTGACGAACACCTACGATACGCTCATGGGGGGCCACAAGGCATGCTGGTTCAACAAGATGGTCGAACAAGCTGTGGATTCTCACTACCTCGGCGAGAACATGAGTGACACCCGCGCCATCGACAAGGTCGCGAGGGCGATGCAGAGCCAGAGAGGCCTGAAGGCCACCTTGACCGACTGGTGGCTTATGGAAGCGCCGACCTGGTCCGGCATGATGGCCGGCGGCTGCGGCAACTGGGACCTCAACGAGGCCAGGGGTTATCACAAGATATTTGTGGAACAGCTCATGCGCACCGCTGAGGTCGAGGTCGACGGCAAGAAATACCACCCCTGGTCCTTCTACTACTCCGTAAGGCGCAAGCTCGCGATCGAAAAGCAGAAGGAGTTGTCCAGAGAGATCGCCACCAAGCTGAGAGAGGTCGAGGGGGCCTACATCTCCTCTCTGCAGAAAAAGAGCTATCTTGGGGAATTCCAGTTGATCAGCACGGACAACCCGGACACACCCATCGTGAACGCTGTGGTTCGGCCTCTCGAGTGGGAGAACACACCGTGGTGGCAAGCCGATGAGCAGGGTTCCTTCACGGCCCAGGTCAACGGCCACCACTTTTCTCCGGCAGGCAACATCCTGCTGACTGTCATGGTAGATGGTCAATCGTATGTTTTTGTCGTCTCCCGGTCTGCCTTTGTGGAGGTGACGCCATGAGGAGGTCGGTTCTTCTCACGCTCCTCCTGCTGCCCGTCCTGCTCAGCGCCGGCACTGGGAACCACGACGTCAACCGTGACGGGCGCGTCGACGAGGCCGATGTCACGGCTCTCGCCCGCATGGTCGCCGGTCTCGACCCGGTTGACCTGTCGTTCGACCTGAACGGCGACAGCCTGCTGACCCTGGATGACGTCAATCTCCTGCTCGATGCGACTCCGGTCGAGACAACGCAAGGCGTCGGCCCCGGGCCCGCTCTGGGATTCACCAACACCGGTCAGCCAGCACCAACTGCCGGCGTCCAAACGCCCGCAACGACCTCAACTCAGTCGGCCCACGCCAACACAGGCATGACCTTTTTTGCCATCCGCCAGAAAACGACAGGCCAGTGCGTCGTAGTTGCCGGAGACGAAGGGCTTTCGCCGGGAGATACCATATTCGGCGTCTTCGGAGCTTTTCAGCCGGCCCAGGATGTCATCATGAGCCAGTGCGTCGGCGGTCAGGCCCCAAACCGACCCATACCCAACACACAGCCGCCGGTAGAGAAGGTCAACTCACTCTTCGCCTCACCGATCCTCGCAGTTCCGAAGTACGACAACGACGAGTCGACCGAAGGCATCTTCTTCATCAGCCTTGAAACCGGCAACGCCTTCTTCATCGACAAGGTCAAGGGCTCGCCGCTGTCGGTGCGTACGCGGACCCTGAACCAGAACGTCTTCAATGCTCTGGACAGGGCGCCCGGCGAGAGCGCGAGACACGGCGACATCCTGGTCGGCCCGATCCGCAAAAAGAGCGGTCAGATGCACGCCCTCCTCCTGGTGGATACGACGACCGGCGCCATGGCCTACATATCGGAACTCGACAGCCGTTCCTACGACGGGCGCATGAATCCGATCAGGGGCAAGCCCGCCCTCGACATCATCGGCGGCGGCAACCGATTCGCCCTCGCTATGTGGGAGGCCCCTTCGGGAAAGACCGAGGGCGCTTTTTTGTTCAACGGCACAACCGGCCAGGGACTCTTTCTCGAAGGCGTCGGCGATCTCGAGCCCTACCTCGAGATCAAGCGCACGCCAGCCCTTCCACCCATGCCGAACGGGGTCTCCGCCGTCGCGATCCATGCGAAAGACGAATCGACGTCACACCTTCTCCTGCTCGATCATGATGCCGGCACGCTGTATCACCTCAACCTGCCGAATAAGAGACCATGGGAGTTCGAGGTCACGAGGCTTTCCCAGAATATCTTTGTCGCCATTCCCAGGGAGGGCACTGTTCAAACCCCACACCGCCTCGTCCCGATTCCGATCACCTCGTCATCCAGCGCAACAGACAGGGCCATGGTCGTCGATGTCGCAACCGGTTCGATGGTTCTGCTCGACGATCTTCGCGACCCGAAAAAGACCAGCCTCATCGGCGTCAACCACAACATCTACGAAAAATTGCCGCGAGTGGTCGCCAGGCCTCGTGTCATCACCGCCGTCGCCAAAATCAACAGCAGCGGCGCCACAGAGGGCGCCTGGTTGTTCGACAGCGTAACCGGCAACATCGTCTTTCTGGAGAATCTCCAGAAGCTTGCTCAACTCGAGATCAAGACCGTTGAAGAACGTGCAAGGTGACGGCCTCTACCTGATCATTGCTTTTGATCAAACCCCAGCGCATTGGTGATTTACCGATGCGCTGGGGTTTGATCAAAAGCAATGAAAATGAAATCAGTCAGGAACTACCAAAAAGCTCATTGACACCAGGCCCGACAACAGGGTTGAGCCTCCGCCGCAAGGATCCTCGTGCCCGGCCGGTCCCAACGGGCTGAGAACGATGCGACCGATGTGGCGGCGCACCAACCGGTTGTCATCCCGGGCCAGAAGATCCCACACCGAGTGAAAGACCAACGGCACCCCATCTTGATGGCCGACATAAAGGAGGATGTGGCCCTTTTTGTAAAGGAGGGTGGCAAACGGAACCGCTCGCTCGACAATCAGCGCCGCCTTCTGAGCATCGTTGAGAGTCGAGAGGTCGACTGTGTCGCCAATCCGCGCCTGTTCCTTCGAGTTCCTCGGCAACCAGAGTCCGAAAGGCATGAAAAGGTCCCTGATCGCCGCCGAGCAGTCCCGGTTGCCGTGCAGACCACCCCATCCGTACGGCAGGCCCAGGAGCCTTGAGGCGACGGTCGAGAAATTCTCTGATGTTGGCGCCAGCGGGAGGGGCGTCGCTACACCGACCGGAAGCGTGATCACCTCGAACCCGGCCTCTCCTTCAGGGTCCCGGGAGGTGGCGACCAGGACCTTGAACTTCATATCGTCCGCCTCGACCACCGGCAAAACCATCCCGATGCGGCTATCGAAGAGGAACTGCCCTTGTTTGTCGCGTATGGGATAACCCTCTTCAATACAAACGATCGGGACCAGAGTGGGCCAAACGAGTGCCTGCCCCTCTGGAAGAGTCGCCGCATCCCGACTGAGCACCCAGCCGGAAGCATAGGACGTGAATACGAAGACCCATTTCCCGCTCCGTGACCGGTGAGACAGCCAGAGTGGTTCGTTGGTGTTGATCAGACTGTTTTGCAGGTAATCGAACAGAAAACCCTGGCCGGGCTGGGAAGGGTCGCCGACAAGTGCACGATCGGTCGGCATCGCCCGAAGGGCGGTCGTCACCAGTAAGATCCCCGGCTTGTTGATCTCACCGGCGCGTTCCCACGCCGCCTCCTCATCCATGGCGGCAAACCACCCAGCCGACGCTGGTCTGAGGTCCTCGAGAAGCCAGGCGCCATCGTTGAATGCCAGCCAGGCCCAGCGTTTCCTATCCATTGGCTCTTCGTGCTTCGCAAAGACTGAGAAATACCGGTCGAGGAATCGTTCGACCGAAACCTCTTTGAAAAATTCCTGCTGCGGGTCTGAACCAGTCAGAGTCAGCACATCCTCCTGGGTACTGCTGCGGTCCTCGAGGTATTGGCACGGCTCGAAGTCGGTGGTGCTTCGATGACTGCACCCAGATCCGACCAACAGGGCCAGTACGAAGAGGAATTGAGCGGCCCTCACGGCCCTTCCAACCGCTTCCGCAGACCCGACGGCCAGTCCATCCTCTCCAGGATCCGTCGGACCTGGCGGCCGGCCCGCGGGCTGCCTGATCCCGGATAGCACTGGGTGGGTGCGGGGAGAGTCGCGGCCAACTCTGCCGCTTGAAGCCTCGAAACCTCCGCCGCCGGCACGCCGAACCACCGTTGAGCGGCCGCCTCGGCGCCGACGGTCTGCAAACCAAAAATGGCCGTATTGAGGTAGAGCTCGAGAATCCGACTCTTTGAGAGCCGGCGCTCCAGCTTCCACGCCAGGGCTGCCTCCTTGAGCTTGCGGGCCGGCGTGCGCTCTCTCGAAAGCCAGATGTTCCTCGCCAGCTGCTGGGTGATCGTCGAAGCACCCCGAAGACGCTTGCCGGTCATCGCTTCCTTCAGCGCCACCCGGATCTCGTGGCGGTCGAACCCACGATGCTCAAAAAATCGCAGATCCTCGGAGACCAGCACCGCAAGTTTGAGCTCAATCGCGATGTCCTCGTAGGGCACCGGAGCCCACTCCACCTGAAGCCCAGAACCGATCGCTCGATCGATGAATGCCGTGGTCTCGGGATCGTCGCTGATCAGGCCATCCACACTCGGCGTAGCGAGCAGCAAAACACCGAATCCAACTACCAAACCAATGACCGCAAACGCAGCCCCAATACCGATCCACCGCAACGCCTTCCGAACCACCCT
>CAZCEX010000162.1:0-8658 GCA_964497785.1 uncultured Thermoanaerobaculia bacterium
ATGCCCACCCATTCCATCAGCAACCAGAAAAACGCCCGCCTCGAGGTCGACCAGAAAAACATCCTCGTTCAGCCGTCTCTTCATGCCGACGTCGGTAGCGCCCCAGGCGTCGAGGCGGAACATTTTTGTAAACTCTTCCTGCACGCGGTCAGCCCTTCCGGTTCGAAGATCTGCCCGAACCCGATCCTGACACAAGGTCCATGACAGCCTGCGCCTTGCTATTCGTTGGGTCCAGGGCCAGAACCTCTTGTGCGAGCCGTTCTGCGCGACTCGACATTCCTGAGGCCAGGTAAGCTGTAGCGGCTTCGGCCTTCATGACGAGATTGTTCGGTTCCAGCTTTGTTGCGCTGTCGAGGTGACGGAGAGCCTCGCGCTCCCGCCCAGGCAAGCGACACAGGGTCAGGCCCATGAAATAGTGCGCCCGTGCTTGTTTGTCATCGTGATCGAGAGCCAGCCGAAGCTGTTCCGCAGCCTGGCCCAACTTGCCGTCCTTGTAGGCGTGAGCCCCTTTCGCGGCCAACCGCCGGGCGATCTCTTGACGATCCATGCCGGCCGCTGAGGTCGAGCTTCGCACGGCTTCCTGATCATACTTTTCTCGCAAGTCCGGACGGCTGAGAACGTTGAACGCTTCGGTAATGGTTTGGAATCGGCGCTCCGCCCTGACTCTCGCCTCCCCGTCGAATTTGTCGGGGTGGGAGTCCTTCGCCAGGTTCCTGAACGCACGTCGAATCTCATCACCGCTTGCGGTCTGTTCGACGCCGAGGGCTTCGTAATAGGAAATACTCTGGTTCATAATCAAGCAACACCGCCAGAAATTGCATCTGATGGGCCCTGGTATTGTTTACCACAGCCGCGTACCTGGTTCAATGCGAACCGTCCTCAGCGCCGAGAATGTTCGAGACGCGATCGAGCCTGGCGCCGAACCACAGGGTTGACATTGCGGTCTCTCGCGACCCTGTTGAGGTCCTTGGAGGAAAGCCGAGAGAGGAGCTGGAGAGATTTTCGAATCGGCGACTTCGGATTCTGAACCAGGGCGATGACGATCGGGTACTGCCTTACCCACTTGGGATGCTCGGCAATGGCCCGTATGACCTCCTCCGATACGGCCTTCGACGCCGCAAACTTCTCGATCTCCATGTCGGTCAGCTTCGGGCTCGAAAGCACAGCACGCATGACGAGCCTGCTGCGCGAGTTGATGAGAATCCCGCGCTCCTCCCGAGTCCCCCGAATAGCGCAGAGCACCTTGTCCCGAACGCTCATTTTCAATATTCTTCCATAGGTGCTCATTCCCTGCTTCTTCACTTGCTCCTCGACCTGTGGATCGGCGGTCGTGGGATACGGGAGATACGCTTCGTTTGGAATATTGGCGCCGATTGCTCGAAGAGAATCCAGCGCCTGCTCGATGCTCGGGCCGCCACTACCCTCCGTGACGACCTCGTCAGCGGCAAGAGCAGCGACCTTGGCGATGAATTCCTCTTCGAACTCACGAACCCGCCGAAGAACGACCTGAGTCACCCGGAGGTTCACCTTCAGACTGTCGAGGATTTCGAGGCAGTCGAGGAGGCGCACCTGGTTGGTGACGATCACATCCTGAATAGTCTCCGAACCGTGCGCAGCGAGCACGCACAGCGTCTGATCAGACACATTCGCATGTCGGGCGGCCCCGACCCAGATGGTTTCGTCCTCGCGGACCCGTATCAGGAGGTCAAGCTCGATCGGAGAGATATCTCGTTCCTCATGGAGCCATCTGGTGATGACCTCAGTCGGGATTTCGGCAAGCGAGGTAGCCGCAAACTGTGCCAGCTCGAGGTCCGGGTCGGCCGACAAGATGAGCTGTAACCGCAGCAGCTCCTCGCGTGAAACCGGCAAGAGTCCCTGTGCCGCGAACAACCTGACCTGCCGTGGAACCTGCCCGGCCATGATCCCCTGGAGCAGCTGGTCTGCTGTGGCGTAACCTGTATCAGCCATCGTGCGTTTCCCCGGAGAAAGGCGTCAGCCCCCCCTCATCGAGGAGGAACCGAACCACTTCACCAGGCTTGCCGAGGTCGGTGAACTCGAGACCGCCAACCTCGATCGACGCGGCATCGGCGTTGCCGATTGTCAGAAGCACTGGTCCGGGGAGCTCAAGAGTCGTTGTTTCGCCTCCACCGAGAAGGACTTCACCCACATGACCGTTGCGGTCGCGGTAGTGGACCCAACATTCTTTGCTTGGCGCCACTTTGAGCAATACCACCACGTCGGCGTTCTCGTCGGGGCTCTCACCATGATCGGGAACAGCTTCGCTGACGAATCCCGGTGTGGGTGTTGCCATCACTCTGAGGGGCGTCGGCCGTTCAGCGTTCGACCGTCTTGGGTCCGGTGGTAGCTGGTCAGGCCCCTCTGAACTCCGAATGGCGAAGACCAGAAGCGTGCCCAGGACCACCGCCGCGAGGAGGAAAGGAAGCCAGACCGACCAGCGGGTATTGGTCTTGGGGAGCTCTTCGACCTTGAGGGTGGCGAAGGACCCGGACATTTCTTGGAACCGCTCCCAGGCACTGTCGAAGGCCTCTATCAGTGAGCCGTGCTCGCATCCCACGATCACCGCATACTGCCGTAGGAAGTTCCTGCAAAATACCTTTTCCGGCAGATGCTGGTAGCGGCCGGCCTCCAGGGCCTCAAAAATCCTTCGCGAGACCTTGGTCTCAGCGACAATATCATCAAGCGACACCCCTGCCGCCCGGCGAAGCCGTTGGATCTCTTCCCCGAGACTCTCAGGGTGATCGATTGGGCCGAAACTTTTTGCCATTCAAGCCGCCCGGCGCGAGGCCGTCGTCAGGAGTAGGAAGCAACGGGTCCGTATGCCCATACGTCCGCTATCGTAACATCTTCTTTTCCTTTTGGTCGCGACGGCGTTCAAGAAGGCTCTTTGCGCCTTCCCGGACAGCGTTCGGGACTCTCGGATCCGCGATGAGCTGCCGCAGCTCTCCGGGTCCAAGCTCTGCAAGTGCGGAAAGGGCCAGAGGAAGTGGGGCGCCGACGCACCGAGCGATCGCCATCCGGACCGTCCGTCGGCATGTCCATCGCGCGCTGCGGTTGATGGCGCCCACGATATCGGCGGAGAGACCGGCTGAACCGAGCAAGATGACCACGTCATCTTCGGTCATCCTAAAATTCTCGAGGAGAGCGAGGGAGACCTTGCTGTCGCCCCCACTAGCGATCAGGTGTTTGAACAGCGCCCGGTGTGCGCGGCGGGCCAGCGAAACCCGTTCGCCCAAACTCATCGTCGGGATATTCAGAATGAGGCGGCGCTCGGCAAGTCTACGAGCGCCCGGCGGCGCCTGCGGCGCCTGTGACAGCCGCAGAAGGGAGGACCAAGGGAGCGTAGAGACCAGGGTATGGACTCGAGCCGTCGGCATACCACGAATGGTGCACAGCAGCTCACTCACCCGATGCGTTGCGGTGAGCTTGTGTGATCGCGCGATGCGCTCGGCCACTTCGATCGTACAATAAGGACTTCGCAGAACTTCTATGGCTTTGTTCTCGTCAAGCTCGCCGGCAGCGGCCAGCGCCGCGAGAACCCGCTCCCCGTCACCGCGTTCTGGCGCCTTCACTTTCCCATCATAGCGCTGATGGTTCACCATCACCGCTGCCCGCTGACAGATGACGGTGGTGGTAGGCTGCGGTCATGCAGTGGATTGTCAGCCTCACTCCCGAGGTCGGTCACGACCTCTTGGAATCGATCAAGACTCCGCCTCCCGAAGCGGCAGTTGTCGAGGTTCGACTCGACCTTTTCCCCGATTTTGATCTCTCCTCGGCCGTGGCCTCTTGCCCGTTGCCGGTTCTCGCGACCTTGAGATCGACACCCGAAGGCGGCCGTGGTCCGACCGAAAAGAGCCAGAGGCTGAAGCGCCTCACTGCGGCTCGTGACGCAGGGGCCGCCATGATCGACGTCGAATGGCTCCGCGATCGTGAGATCATTCCCGCGCTCGGGCTCGCTCCGGAACAAATTGTCCTGTCGTGGCACGATCCGCTCGGAACCCCGGCCGGCCTCGAAGATCAGGTCGTCGAAATGCTGAACGCGGGCAGCGGGACCTGGGTCAAGGCTGTCACCACGGCCAACAGCTTTTCAGACCTCGAAAGGGTGCTCTCCCTCTACTGCTCCCACAAGATTCCAAAAGCGGCCGATCAACACAGAATCGTCGCTTTTGCTATGGGCGCCATCGGAATGCCGAGTCGCTACCTGGCCCCATTGCTCGGCGCACCGATGGGATTCGCAGCTTGGACGGCCGCTGCTGCGGCGGCGCCGGGACAGGTTCAGGTGGCACGTATGGAGGCTGCGGTGGGTCACCTCTCGGCGCCCCCTCGCCGGCTTTTTGCAGTCATCGGCGCCGACGTGTCCTCGAGCCTCAGTCCCACCCTTCACGGCGCGGCTTTCAGAGCCGCGGGCAGGCCTGACTGCCTGGTCCCGGTCAACGTGCCCGATGTCGACTCTCTCGAGCATCTTTTTGCTCCGAGAGGCCAGACCATCTTTGATCGTTGTGGGTTGACGCCGGGAGGCTGGGCCGTCACGACCCCCTATAAAGGTGAAGCCGCACGTGCGGCCACCGTTCAAGCGCCGCGGGTCAAACGAGCAGGCGCAGCAAATACTCTGCTGCTCCGGTCCGGCGAGGTCATCGCTGAGAACACCGATGCCGACGGGGTTGTCGGCGCCCTCACCGCACTCGGAACCAGGGTTGAGGGAACAACCGTCCTGGTGCAGGGTACCGGGGGTGCTGCGCGCGGTGCGGCGATCGGCCTGATGCTCGCCGGGGCCAACGTGGTATTGCGCAGCCGGTTCGACGAAAACGCACAGCGCCTCGCTGCCGAGCTTGAAGTCGGCTCTCTGTGCAAATGTGACGGTGAAGGCGCCGAAATCCTCGTCAACGCCACTCCTCTGGGTCAACATCCTGGGGACAATCTCCCATTTTCAAGGCCGGAAATCGAGAGAGCGAGTGCGGTCGTCGACATGGTGTACCAAGAAAACGATACCGAACTGGTCACGCTCTCTCGCCGGGCCGGGTTGGCTGTCGTAGATGGGACGACAATGCTCGCTTACCAGGGAATTGCCCAACATGCGGCATTCGTCGCCGCCATCCCACCACGCGAGGCCATATTCGAGGCGCTTGGGCTGCCGTCTCCTCCGGCGTGAGCTAAAGCAGAGCGCCAGCGATCAACGTCATGACAAAGATCGCTGCTACGGCGAGGGGAAAGAGCACCTGATGGCTCTGTGAGCTGCTCACCTTGGATCGAGCGTCGCGCAATGCTTTCTCCTTGATTTCTTGAGGCCTGGTGGCGTTGTGCCGGACGATCCATTGTCGACCGTTCGTGGAGTATAACCCACCGAAATCCATCCACCCTCTATGCACTACACCCTCCTAGATCCGCGCAACACCGTCGGATCCCCTTCTCAAGTCAATCATGCCGTGGATAGTCCGCTTGCAGTCGGCGACAACGAGGAAATCCAGAGGCAGAATGTGGCCAAAATGTGGCAGATACGCTGACACGGGCGCTCTGGCCGGGCATAATGCCAGTGGGTAAGCCGAAATCACGAGGGGATTGTCGGAGGTTCTCGACAGGGACAAACGGTCCACGACCCCTGCCAACCCCCGCGACGCTCCGGGGAGAAGAAGATGCTGCCAATACTCGACACCGATGGGATACGCGAGGCCGACCGCCAAACGATCGAGGACCTCGGGGTTCCCGGCCTCGTCCTGATGGAGAATGCCGCAACCGGTTTGGTAGACGCTGTGAGGGAGGAGTATCCCGAGACCCGCAGCATCGCCATTCTGTGTGGTGGCGGCAACAACGGCGGCGACGGTCTCGCTGCGGCCCGTCACTTTCACAATGGCGGCCTGAGGGTCCGCGTCGGATTATTGTGCGAACCCGGCCGTCTGACGACCGATGCGGCCGCCAACTACCGAAGCGCAGTCGCGTTTGGCGTCGATGTCGAGCTCGTTCTGGATGACAACTTCGAGGCTGTGCGTCAGTGGTTCCAGCACGCCTCGCCTCCTGATCTCGTAGTCGACGCGATTCTGGGAACTGGGCTGACGCGTGCCCTCGACGGCAGACTCGCCCGCATCGCCGACATGCTCAATACCTGCGATGTGCCGGTTGTCGCGGTTGATGTTCCGACCGGGCTCGATGGCAGCTCGACGTGTTTACCCGGCCCCGTCATCGAGGCCGAACTGACGGTGACCTTCGCGGCAATCAAACGATGCCACGCGCTCCCGCCTGCATGCGCCCTGTGCGGCCAGGTCGTGATCGTCGACATCGGCATCCCTCCGCACGCCCTCGAGGCCGGCGCCGAGCACTGGATGGTCGAGGCCGACGACATCAGCCTTCTCCTCCCCCACCGACCCCCGACTGCACACAAAGGCACCTTCGGCCATCTATTGATCGTTGCCGGAGCTCGGGGCCGCGGGGGCGCAGCGACGATGGCAGGACACGCCGCAGTAGCGATGGGTTCGGGCCTCGTTTCGATCGCCGTACCCAGTCCTGTCGTTGCCGTGGTCGATGGCGCCTGTCTGGAATCCATGACCATCGAGCTCCCGGCCGGCGACGATGGCGAAGCAGCAGGGCCCGGAGATCTCTGGTCTTTGGCCCAACACATGACCGCAGCGGTGATAGGCCCTGGACTCGGGGTCGGTCGAGGTGCACAACAGGTCGTATCTGAGGCGATCGCCAGGTGGCAGGGGCCGCTCCTATTCGACGCTGATGCCATAAATTGCTGCGCCGGCGTCCCTGAGCGCATCGCGCACCGCGATGCGCCGACAGTCCTGACACCACACCCTGGTGAGCTGGCACGGCTCATCGGGTGGGAGACCGAGCGAGTGGTCGACAATCGCCTGGCCGCAGCACTCGAAGCCGCCCGTAGGGCCGACGCAATCGTCGTCGCCAAGGGATATCGTACTGTCGTTGCCGATCCAGAGGGGCGCGCCTGGGTCAACCCCACCGGCGACCAGCATCTCGCCAGCGGTGGCTCGGGAGATGTCCTGGCCGGAACGATCGGCGCATTCCTTGCCCAGGGCCTCGACCCGACCCGGGCCGCAGCCGTCGGCGTCTGGCTGCACGGACGCGCTGGCGAGATCGGCGCATCCGACTGGCCGGCCGCGGTGCCAGCTACCCAGCTGCCGAGTCTGCTCGCATCGGCCTGGTCAGAGCTCGAGCTCGATACCTGATGAACGAAGCGACTGTGTTTCTGGCGCCCGATCAAGAAGCGACGGAGGCCATTGGTAAATCCCTCGCGCGAGATCTCATCGGCGGGGATATCGTTCTCCTCGAGGGGGCCCTCGCAGCCGGAAAGACCACCCTGGTCCGCGGGCTCGTCCGAGGCCTCGAGGGCCGTGAAATCGACGTCAGCTCCCCTACCTTCGTCATCGCCCAGACCTACCCGTGTCGTGGCCCTGTCGCCGCGGTGCACCACATCGATCTGTACCGGCTTCCCTGCGATCCTGGCACCCTCCGGGAGATCGGAATCGAGGAGTTTCTGGCCGATGACCGGGCGGTGGTCGCCGTCGAATGGCCCCGCGATCTGCTGTCCGACTGGCTCCCGACCGGGTGTCGGATCTGGAGAGTGCAAATTAGTCGGCAGGACGACGACTCACGGCGGATCGAGGTCTTTTCCCCCGGGCGGTCCTGACGGTCAAAGCAACCCTAGGAGGGTGTGCTACCGTCGCCGGATGAGCGAACCTCCGATCTACCGAATCTCCTTCATCAACCAGGGTGAGGTCTACGAGATCTTTGCCCGCAGTGTCGGACAGGGCGGGATCTTCGGTTTCATCGAAGTGGAGGGCCTCATTTTCGGGGAACGAACGAAGATCCTCATCGACTCGTCGGAGGACCGACTGAAGAACGAGTTTGCCGGGGTAAAACGAATTCATATCCCCCTTCACTCGGTGATACGGATCGACGAGGTCGACCGAGCCGGAAGTGGACGCATCCGCGCCAGTGAGGGCAAGGTGTCCTCTTTTCCGATTCCCATCATCGCACCACAGGGCGCAACCGACCCCGGAAAATAGCGACCGGGAAACTCTGCCCCGCTCGATCCGTAGATATCACCCATGAGTCATGACACAGGCGACACACCGGCATCGATCAACCGTTTTCGATCAGTTTGGCGGGAATGGCTGCGACCCATACTTCTCGTCGTTCTCGTCGCGACGGCATTCCGTTCAGCCGTTGCCGACTGGAACGACGTGCCGACCGGGTCCATGAAACCAACCATCCTCGAAGGTGACCGAATCTTCGTCAACAAGCTCGCGTACGACCTCAAGCTCCCATACACCCGCATCCGGCTCCGGACCTGGGCAAATCCCCAACGAGGCGACATCGTTATTCTGTACTCACCCGAGGACGGCAAACGGCTGGTCAAACGGGTCGTCGGCCTGCCCGGGGATACCGTGGCTATGGTGGCAAACCGACTCGCCGTCAACGGCGATGCCCTCAAGTACGCACCGATCGACGTCCCCGAGGCCCTCAGCAAGGGCACGAACCGCGGAAAGCTCATCATCCTCGAGGAGTTCGACGGCGCCACCCATCACGTGATGTTGACGCCCGGCTCACCGACCCCGGACTCATTCGGTCCCGTCGAGATCCCGCCCGACTGCTACTTCGTCATGGGCGACAACCGGGACCGCAGCC
>CAZCEX010000163.1:0-8546 GCA_964497785.1 uncultured Thermoanaerobaculia bacterium
ATTTCGTAAAAAAAGCGGCCGACTTTTCGTGCGCCGGGGTGAAACCGAAGCCCGTTGAGGCCAAAACAGACTGATTTTCTGAGTTTTTGAATCTCAGCTCGACTCGCATGAGGTTTGCGGTGAGAAAAAACTCAGAAAATCAGATTGAGAACGGTTGGGTGTGAGCCAAACGACCTACTCTTCCCTGAGGATATGGCACATGTAGCCACCGGGATTCTTCTTCAAATAATCCTGGTGATACTCCTCGGCGGACCAGAATGGACCCGCCTCGATGACCTCGGTAACCACCGGCCGATCGAAAGTCCCAGAACGACCCATTTCCGCAAGAACTGACTCCGCGGCCCGACGTTGTTCGTCGTTCTGAACAAAGATAGCCGACCGGTATTGAGTACCGACATCGTTGTGCTGTCGGTTCAAGGTCGTCGGATCGTGCAGCCGGAAGAAGTAGCGCAGAATCTCTTCGTAGCTCACCCGCGCCGGGTCGAAGGCCAGGCGTACGGCTTCAGCGTGACCCGTCCTGCCGGTCGTCACCTGCCGGTAGGTGGGGTTGTCGACGTGCCCGCCCGTGTAACCGACCTCGGCCGAGAGCACGCCGTCGAGTTCGAGGAAGAGGTGCTCGACGCCCCAGAAGCAACCCGCCGCGAGGATGGCCTCGGCGGTTCCACCCGCCGCAGCTTTCACAGCGTCCGACTCGAGAGGCAAAATGCCGGCTTCGACGAATGCCGGCACAAACTGCTCATAGCCTTCTTCCTTCAGGTCGGCTGCCGGAACAAACCGCAAGGACGCGGAGTTGACACAAAACCGCAGACCATCGGGCCCGGGTCCGTCGTTGAAGACGTGCCCGAGATGTGAGTCGGCGGTCTTTGACCGCACCTCGGTGCGCTTCATGCCGTGAGTCGTGTCGTCAATCTCGATCACCGCATCCGTCAGCAGCGGACGGGTGAAGGCAGGCCAACCCGATCCCGAGTTGAACTTGTCGAGCGAGGAGAAAAGGGGTTCTCCAGATACGACATCGACATAGATCCCCGGGGCCTTGTGGTTCCAGTATTCGTTGGCAAAGGGAGGCTCAGTGGCGGAGCACCGGGCCACCTCGTACTGCAAAGGAGAGAGCTCGGACTTGAGCTCCTCGTCACTCGGCTGTTGGTAGTTGCCCATGTTTCGACCCTTCGTCTCGTACTCCTGGGCCTCGACCGGCCCATCACCGACACCGCAGCCGCTGGCAGCTGCTATCACCATCACGAACAGCACAACGTTTCTCACGTTCATGACAACCAGTTTTCCGGCCGGGCATTCCGGGTTACACGAAGCCCAGCGGCATTGAGGGCAAATAGAAAACACAAAGGCGCAGAGACGCAAAGAAAAAAAGGAAGAAGCCTGAACCCGAAAACCGCGGCCGTTTTCGGGAATCAGCTCCGGCCGGAGGCATATTCTGGGAATCGACGTCAGGAGAATTATTCCCATTGAATGGAGCGAATAATCTTCTACCGATCAAATCATTCCAAATAAACTCTTTGCGCCTTTGCGTCTTTGTGCCTTTGCGTTAATTTCCTCCGCCCTTCGCCTCGGGCATCTCGTCCGCCAGCTCAACGGTCACCGCAAACCGGGATCCTTCCGGCGACGGCCCGTCGACCATCACGACCGCGTCCTCGGCAACGTGGCCGGCGCGCAAAACGTCTTGCAAAACCGTTTCGAGGGCCGCGCGAAGCTTCTCGGGGCCGACGATCTCGAGCCTTGTCACCGGCCACCTGAGGCTCTTCTGGGCCTTGGTCTTGGCGCCGCGAATCGCGGCCAGAAGCTCGACGGCCGAGCCGTAGACCTCCTCGTGTTGCGGCCGCGCCACGACATCGACCTCTCCGACCACCGGCCACGGGGCGGTGTGGATCGATCGTTCCCGACCCTCTCTGGAGGCGAAACGCCACGACCACACCTCCTCCGTGACAAACGGCAGGAATGGCGCGAGCAAACGCAAGAAGGTTCGTAAGCCCAAGGTCAAAGCCGCCATCGCCGAGCGCCGCTCGACTGAATCCTCTTCCGCGTAGGACCGGAGCTTGACGAGCTCCAGATAGTGGTCGCAGAACTGCCAGAAGCCATCTTCGGCTACCTGCAGCGCGGTGGCGTAGTCGAAGGCCTCAAAGGCCCTGGTCGCGCCGTCGACCGTGCCGCGCAGACGGTCCACGAAAGCAAGGTCCAGGGGCTCGGTGATGGTGTCGACACCGGGGAGAGTTCCCTCCTCCCCGCCTGCCCTCTCGAGCTGCAGCAGGACGAACCTACTGGCGTTGAACACCTTGTTGACGAGGCGTTTGCCGACCTTGAATACGCTGGGGTCGTAGGCCGTATCGGTGCCCAATCGCGCCCGTGCGGCCCAGTAGCGCACGCCGTCCGCCGTCCAATCGTCGAGCAGGCCTTCGGGGGTGACGACGTTGCCCTTGGACTTGGACATCTTCTTCCGGTCTGGATCCAGGATCCAGCCCGAGATGACGACGTGGCGCCACGGAATGTTGTTCGAGTGCATCCACGCCTTGACGATCGTATAGAAGGCCCAGGTCCGAATGATCTCGTGCGACTGCGGCCGAACGTCCATCGGGAAGAGGCTTTCGTGCCGCTTCTCATCGACCCCCCAATGGCTCTGGATCTGTGGGGACAGGGACGAGGTCGCCCAGGTATCCATGACGTCCGGGTCGCCCGTGAACCCTCCCGGAACGTCCCGTTGGGCCTCCTCGAACCCCGGCGGCACATCGTACTGGGGATCGACGGGCAGGCTCTCAACAGAGGCATAGACCGCCTCGTCGAACAGCGGCTCACCGTCCGCCCCAACCCGATACCACACCGGGAACGGCACCCCGAAGTACCTCTGGCGGGAGATGCACCAATCCTGATTCAAGCCTTCGACCCAGTGGTCGTAGCGCGTGCGCATGTGGGCCGGGTGCCACTGGATCTTCTCGCCCTGGGCGAGCAGGGTTTCTTTGTGCTCGAGGATCTTGACGAACCACTGTCGGGTCGGCACGAACTCCAGCGGGCGGTCACCCTTTTCGTAAAATTTGACCATCTGATCGGTCTGACGAGCTTCTCCGACGAGAGCCTCGCCACCGCCTGGAAAAGTCTCCTCTTCCGCGAGGAGCTCGGCACTCTTCTTCTTGGCCTGCTTCGCCGTGAGGCCTGCGATCTGGTCATAAGCCGCCTGGGCGACTGCCACATCCACACTCTCGAAGGGGGCCTCCCCGAAGGTCACCGGCACGATCCGCCCATTACGACCGATGACCTGCTTGACCGCCAGACCGGACTGCTTCCACCACTCGACGTCCATCGCGTCGCCGAAGGTGCAGACCATCAAGATGCCGGTACCCTTCTCCGGGTCCGCGTGCTCCGCGGCGAGAATCGGTACCCGCGCCCCGTACAGCGGCGTGATCGCGTACTTGCCGAACAACGGCTGATACCGCTCATCGTCTGGGTGGGCCACCACGGCAATGCAGGCAGCCAGAAGCTCTGGACGGGTCGTGGCGATGAGCAGCTCGCCGCCGCCCTCGACCGCAAACCGGATGTCGTAGAAGAGACCCTGCTGCGGCCGATCCTCGACCTCAGCCTGGGCGACGGCGGTCTTGAAGTCGATGTCCCACATATTTGGCGCCTCGACGTTGTAGACGAGGTCTTTCTCCACGAGGTCGAGGAAGGAATACTGCGAGACTCGCCGGCAGTGATCGTCGATCGTGGCGTACTGCTCTTCCCAGTCGAGCGACAGCCCGAGGCGGCGCCAGAGGTTCTCAAACGCCTTCTCGTCCTCGTCGGTGATCACGGCGCATGCATCGATGAAGTTCTGACGCGACACCTCGGTGATTCGGATGTCCTTCTTCTTCATGCCCTCGACCTTGGTCGGCTTCCACTCGGGGTCGAAAGGCAGATGGGGATTGCAGCGGATGCCGAGCATATTCTGAACGCGACGCTCGGTGGGCAGACCGTTGTCGTCCCATCCCATCGGGTAGGCGATGTTTTGTCCCTGCATGCGCTGATAGCGCACGAGAAGATCCTGGTGGGTGTAGCTGAAGACGTGGCCGACGTGCAGCGAACCCGAAACGGTGGGTGGCGGCGTATCCACCACGAAGGTCTCTTCCCGCGGTCGAGTCGGGTCCCAACGATGGAGCTTCCACTCGTCCCACAGTCGCTGCCACCGCTGCTCGGCGGCGCCATGGTCGTATCTCTTCGGGATCTCGGTCATGTTCTTTCTCCTCTACAGCCACACGGTCGCGGATTCTACACCACGGCAGATATAACCGGTCCTCCGCAGGGATTCCCGGTCAAAAAGCGTTACCAATACCTGGGACGGGGCGAGCGGCGCCCCCCGGGTCAGCCGGTCTTGTCGGCGCCGGCGAAGGCGAACAGCGCGTCTTTGACTCGGATCGCTCCGTCGTAGACCCACCCGCAGGCAACGCCCTCGTAGATCACGACCCCGAGAATCTCGGCGCTGCTACTGAAAAGCGCAGCACTCTCGGCGACCGTCAACAGATCCGGGTCGCGTACCCAGATCACGATGCGTCGTGGGTCCACCTTGGCGGCGTCGAGCACGTTGGGCAGCAGCTCTCGAATCCGCGGCCCGTCACCACGAACGATCATGCGCACAGGCTTGTCCGAGTCGGGGCTGTCCTGACCCAACCACAAGACCGCTTCTTCGTGTGAAATCACTTCGTTCAACCAGGGCGTCATCGCAATCCTCCGGGCCTCGCATCATACCAATGCTTGACAAGAGGGTACCCGAACGGTTCTCATCTTCATCCCATGGGAGACGCACTCATCATCGTCGAGTCACCCGCCAAGGCCAGGACCATCTCCAGGTTCCTGGGCTCCGACTACGTTGTCGAGTCGTCAATCGGCCACATTCGAGACCTGCCGTCGAACGCGGCAGAGATTCCTTCCAGGGTCAAATCAAAGCCCTGGGCTCGCCTCGGGGTCGACGTAGAGTCCGGATTCAAACCGGTTTACGTCGTACCCGCCGGCAAGAAAGCACAGGTCGCGAAGCTCAAGAAACAGCTGGCCAAAGCAGACGTCCTCTACATCGCCACTGACGAAGACCGAGAGGGCGAAGCCATCGCCTGGCACCTCGTCGAGGTCTTGAAACCGAAGGTTCCTGTGCGGCGGATGGTTTTCCATGAGATCACCAGGTCCGCGATTGAACGGGCTCTCGAGGATACCCGCGACATCGATCGCGACCTTGTGAACGCTCAGGAGGCGCGACGCGTGCTCGACCGCCTCGTCGGCTACGAGGTGTCGCCGCTGCTGTGGCGGAAGATCAAACCCAAGCTGTCGGCAGGCCGGGTTCAGTCCGTTGCGACGCGGCTCGTGGTTGAGCGCGAGAGGGCTCGCATCCGTTTCTGCGAAGCGGAGTTCTGGGGGCTTGAGGCGCAGTTTGCCGGTCCCGGCAAAGGAGAATTCTCGGCCCGCCTCACCGAGCTCGCAGGCCAGAAAATCGCCATCGGCAAAGACTTCAACCCGGATACGGGCAAGATCAGACGAAAAGTCAAGGTGCTCGACGAAGAAACCGCCACCCGGGTTGCGCTAGCGCTCAGAGACGGTGGCCTCTCGGTCGCGTCAGTCGTCTCGAAGCCCTTTTCGAACAGGCCCTACGCACCATTCATGACCTCGACGCTGCAACAGGAAGCCGGGCGGAAGTTGCGGTTCAACGCCCAACGCACCATGCGGGTCGCCCAGAGCCTTTATGAAAACGGATACATCACTTACATGAGGACCGATTCGCCGACGCTCTCGAGAGAGGCCGTCGCGGCAGCCCGGAGTAAGGTCGAGGAGCTGTACGGGAGTCAATTCCTGCCAGACCGGCCCCGGGTCTACTCGTCGAAATCAAAGGGCGCTCAGGAGGCGCACGAGGCCATTCGGCCCGCAGGTGAACGTTTCAGGACCCCGGAGAGCCTGCGCGGCGAGCTCGACCGGGATCAACTTCGACTTTACGAGATCATCTGGAAACGAACCCTCGCTTCACAGATGCGTGACGCCACCGGCAACCGAATCACGGTCCAGATCGAAGGCGACACCGAGCCGGACGGAAAGGCCGTTCTCACGTCCCGAGGCAAAGTCATCACTTTTCCCGGCTTTCTGCGCGCCTACGTCGAAGGGTCCGACGACCCGGCCGATGAGCTTGCAGACCAGGAGAAGGTCCTGCCGCCACTCGAGAAGGGGCAGGAGTTGCAGGCGAAGGCCATCGAACCGACCCGGCACACGACCCAACCCGCCCCCCGCTTCACCGAAGCGAGTCTGGTGAAGGAGCTCGAGGCCCTCGGCATTGGACGACCTTCGACCTACGCCACCATCATCCAGACGATCCAGGATCGAGGCTACGTCTGGCACAAGGGGCCGGCCCTCGTGCCGACCTTCACCGCGTTCGCCGTCACGCGCCTGCTCGAGGACAGTCTGCCCGACCTCGTCGATTACGACTTCACCGCGCGAATGGAAGACGAGCTCGATACCATCGCCGAAGGAGAGATTGAGGCGACCTCGTGGCTCAGCGATTTCTTCCACGGCAAAAAGGACGGTAACGGCACCAAGAGCCAGATCAGCTCTCTCGGGCTCAAAAAGCTCGTTCAGGAGCACGCCGAGTCCATCGACCCCCGCCTCGTCTCCCGCTTCGAGCTCGGCTCGACTCCCGACGGCGAGACGATCGCAGTTCGAGTCGGGCGTTACGGTCCCTACGTTCAGGTTGGAGATACCGACCAGCGGGCCAGCATTCCCGACGACCTGCCGCCCGACGAGCTAACCGTGGCCAAGGCCATGGAGCTCATGGACAACAACAACAAGGGGGACCGTGACCTGGGTGAGGACCCGGAGACAGGCAAGAGCGTATTTCTCAAAAACGGCCGGTTCGGATGGTACGTACAGCTGGGAGAGAACGGTGGCGGAAAGGGCAAGGGCAAGACAAAACCGAAGATGACCAGCCTGTGGCCGTCGATGAACCCGGAGACCCTCGATCTCGATTTCGCCTTGCTGCTCCTCGCTTTCCCCCGTGACCTTGGAACCCACCCGGAAAAGGGCACGCCGATCACCGCCCAGGACGGCCGCTACGGTCCATACCTCAAAATGGGCGCCGAAACCCGTTCCCTTCCCGATCACGACAGCCTGCTCACGGTCACCCTCGCTCAGGCGGTGCAGTCTTTCAACGAGCCCAAAAAGGGTCGAAGCAGCGGCATCCAGACGCTCAAAGAGCTCGGCAGTCACCCCGAAACAAAGCTACCGCTCGTCATCAAGACGGGCCGCTTCGGTCCCTACGTCACCGACGGTCAGGTCAATGCAAGCGTTCCCAAAGGTCGTGAACCGGACTCCGTGACCCTCGATGATGCCGTGCAACTCATCGCCAACCGCGAAGCGAAGCTGAGGGCACAGGGCAAGGACCCGAGAGCGCCGAAGAAGAAGCCTGCGCCGCGGAAGAAAAAATAAGCCCGGTCGCAAAGCGCATCAGGTGGCCGGTCTCTGCCGCTTCTGGAGCTTCGCCCTAGCTCGTCGCAGGGCTTGACACTAGGCTCCTCTGCGCCCAGGGCCTCGTATCCGCAACGAGCCGGTTCTTCCATCGCCCTGCCCGTGGATTGCCACCCTTGCGGTTTTGCCCCACCCTCCCAACCGCAAGAACCGCAAGAGTGGCACGTCCCGCCGGAGGCGCCTTCTCGTTCTCTCCGACGCGCCCACGGGGCCGATCAAAGAACCAGTGAAAGCCCCTCCCGGCGGGACGTGCAGGGCACATCATTGTGCCAAAGAAACTCGTGGGAATCGGTAGCCTCCCGCACAATGATGCTGCCGGGCACTCCCCGGGGAGCGCGCTGCGGCAGCGATCTCCAGCCTACGAAGCAGGCCGCCGCTCGCTTGAGCAGCGTGGTCACAGCCGATTCAACTATCCCCGCGCGACCATGCTGCTCATGCGACGCTGGGATGGCCGTCCTACGGCATCCCAGAAGGCCGGGGCTGCGGAGAACCGGCCGGCCGGGCCGATAGATCCGCCTGAGGGCGCGTTGCGGCAACGAGGTTCTCCCAAGCCTTCCCCGCTGCCGGTCGGCTTCCGCCGCTCCTGAGGCTACGCCATCTTTTTACTTTTCATCATCTTGCCGCGAGCCAGCCACAAGGTGACCGGGGTAATCATCGCAATTACCGCATAGATGAGCCACATCAACTGCGTGTTCTGCGGCCCGACCACCGGACAGTACTTGGCCAGAAAGAACCCGGAGTACAAGCCCGTGATCACCTTGGTCAAAAACCATGGGAACTGACCGATGCCCATGTACAAGCCGGTTTTCCCTTCAGGCGCGATCTCGGCCACCCACTGCAAGAACCGCGGCTGCCACATCGCTTCACCAATCGACATCAACAGGATGTAGCTAAGCAAAGTGAAGGGCGTCGGAGTGAGGACCAACAAGAATGTTGGTGCGGCCATCACCAGGGTGCCCCAGATCATCATCGGATAAACTTTGGCTTTGGTCGTCAAGGCAGCTACCATCGGCGCCAGGAAGAAAATCAGTATCGGGTTAATGTTGGAGAAGAACTCGAAGTTGTCGCCCACCGCC
>CAZCEX010000164.1:0-8504 GCA_964497785.1 uncultured Thermoanaerobaculia bacterium
TCATCCCCACCGCCGCTGCGATTCGAAACGCCGTCTGCGACGCCCTCGGGGTGGAGATCGACCGGTTGCCGCTCACCCCGCCTGTCGTTTTACAGGCAGCGGGGTTGGATCACCCGTACCATCATCTGCTGCCTTAGCCCTCAACCAGCATTTTGCTGCGGGCGGCGATGCACCGCAGTTATTCCCTTTGAGGAGTTTGGGTGGGATTGGTTCACCATTCGCTCTTCAAAAACCAGAGCCCCCAGGGACCAATCCGGCTCAAACTCCTATTCCACGCCTTCCCTCTTCAAGAACACCGTCCTGGTCGGGAAAGCGAACTCGACTCCCAGCTCGTCGGCGAGACGGATGATGTCGAGGGCCAGACGGTGCCTCTCCGTCAGCTCGACGGCCCAGCTCTGCGTATTGAAGAAGAGGTAGAGCATGACCTCGAGACCAGATTCGCCGAACTCGTTGAGCACGCAGTGAAAGCCCTCTTTGCGCGTCAGCGGGTGATCCTCGATGAGCCGGCGTACCCCATCGCAGAAAGCGTCGATCAGCTCGGGAGGCGTATCGTAGGCCAATTCCAGCCGGGTCGACCAACGTCGGCGGGAGCGTGCGCCAAGGTTGTCGATCGCGGCGCTGGTGAGATGCGAGTTCGGCAGAGTCACCAGCGAGTTGTATGCAGTCCGGATGCGCGTTGACCGAAATCCAACCTCCTCGATCGTACCGGTGACATCACCGATGGTGACCACATCACCGACCTGAAACGGCTGGTCGAAGAGCACTGTCAGGGAGCCGAAGAGATTGCTGACCGTATCTTTTGCGGCGAGCGCGAATGCGAGTCCGCCGAGGCCGAGGCCCGCGAGCAGGCCGGTGAAGTCCCGCTCGAAAGTCTCGGCGAGCAAAACGAGGCAGATGACGACGATGACGATCTTGAGGCTCTTGCGGATCAGCGGAACGAGCAGGTCATCGTACCGGGTGTCACTCCTGCCCGCCCTGTTCTCGAGAACGTCGGTAAAGACGTTGACGAGCCGGTAGGCCGTGATGGCCCCCGTCACCACCAGGACCACCTCAACGAGCTTGGCATACCACCTGAGCATCGCCAGCGGCAGTCCAAGCCACGAGATACCAAACCACCACACCAGGACCATGGCCAAAACGCCCATTGGCCTCAAAGCCGCGTGCACCAGTTCCCTGTCGAACTCCGGCGCCCGATTGTTGAACCAGCGTGTCACCGGACCGAACAGCGCAGCGACCGTGAGTCTGTCGATCAAAGCACCAACGAAGAGCAAAACGATGAGCCCGAGCCATTGCCATCCTTCAAGAGACAACACCTTGCCTCTCAGAACGCTTGGCATCGTTTCTCGCAGCCGATGCGACATGGAAGTCGCGGTAACCGTCTTACCTACACCGGCAACGACTTCCCAATCCTCCACCTGCGTCTGCAGTCGGTTGAGATCCTCGAGCGTGCGCTGCGAAAACAGCCACCTTCCGTCACTCGATCTCGAAAGCTCGATCTGCCCTGCGTCTGCAACCTCGATGGTCCAAGCTGGTCCATCGGGATCGGAGTCGATCAACTCGAGGTCGATCAACTCGACCCGATCGAGCACGGCCTTGAGCTGCGCGGCCATCTCGGCGCCCCGGCGCGCCCGAAGGCTGGGCGGCAGCCTCCCAAGGTCGAGGCAGATCGCTGCCGTTTCGAGATCTACTCCTGCGGGGTTGTAAAACGCCTCGAGGAATGTCGTCATCGTGGCGCGGGCGTTGGCCAACTCTTCGGGTACAACGACCTCCTGCCCCACCGTCTGATCCTTGGGATCATCGACACCTTCCGACTGCGCCCAGATTTCCGCACCCCACCCGATAGCAATCACCAGAACCAGGCCGAACAAGCACCACACCCTTGACGTCTTCAAAGCTCTTTCCTCCGTTGCGGGATCCTACCATCGCTGCGCGAGGGAATGTTTCGGCGGATGCCAGCGTCCGGATACCGACACAGCAACCCCACCACCCTCGTTTCATACAAAAAACCCCGCGGCCGACGCCGCGGGGTGTATTGATCAGGATCCTGAACAGGAGGTGGATTACCCTTTACTCATCCTCATCAACAACCTTGACCTTCTTCGTGACGACCATGACGTGGTCGTCCTCGAGTTCGACCTTGTTCATCTCACAACCCGTTGCCGGGTCGATGAAGCTGTCCTGGGTGGCGTGCTCCTCGTTGACCAGCAGCATAGAACCGGTTGCTTCGCAGCGGTAGCGCACCATACCCCCGTGAGGGCCGCCCATTATCTTGATCATCTTCGGGGCGGAATCGTCGTCACCGATGAAGACCACACCATGGTGGCCTTTGAGCTTCTCGACGATCACGTCGATCTCGTGCTCTTCGCCCTCTCCAAGCTCACCCTCGAGTTCAACGATGATTGTCTCAAGATCAATGTCTTCGCCGTCGCCATGCCACACCAGCTCTTCCCCGTCCTCACCCTTTCGGATCATGATGATCTTGACGCCCTCATTGCCTTCTTTCATGTGCCACACGTTCTCGTCGCTGCCTTCGAGAAGAAGGTCATGATCGCAGTCGCCATCGCCGCCGATCTTGATGATCTTGCGAATTTGCTTGCCCTCACCACCGGCGCCGAGCTCTTCTCCGTCCAACAGAACATTGATGTCGTCTCCGACACGGCGCACGGTGACCGTGCGATCGCCGGTCTGAAACACTCGTTCTTCGCCGTCTTCGAGATCATCGACCGTGAAGACCTCTACCGTGTCTCCCGTTTTGACCTCCACCACGGCGGTACGGTTTTCATCTTCGGCCTCGACTTCAACTTTGACCTCGACCCTGTCTTCCGCCAAGGCGACGAACGCCCCTGCCACTCCGATCACCAGCGCCGCCGTTCCCACTTTGAGCCATTTCATTTCTTCCATGTTCAACCTCCGTTGTTTCCGGTTCTCTGAGAACCTGCAATCCGTCTATTGCAACGCGTATGCCAACCGCACGATCAGGCCTGAACCTTAAATCACAGCGGCAGGGTCCTCATTTCGGGATGTCATCTCCCGTTTTCGGCACATCATCCGTCTCGAGCTCGTACTTTTCCAGCCGATAGAGAAAAGCCTTGTAGGGGAGCTTGAGCAATCGCGCGGCGGCCGCCCGGTTGCCGCCGGTGTGAACAAGAGCCTGCCGCAGAAAGTCGATTTCCATCCTCTCCCAGTCGAGACCACCGGCCGGCAGCTCGACAGCGACATCTTTCCTCTTCGATCGTTGCAGGACCTCCGGCGGAAGGTCGGCGGCATTGACCAAGTTGTCTTCCGCCAGCAGAACAAGTCTCTCAACGGCGTTGGCCAGCTCGCGCACATTCCCCGGCCAGCCATAACCCATCAGCAAACGGAGAATACTGGGTGGAAGGGGTTGCACATCGACGCCGTGAATCGCTGCCGCCTTTTCATAAAGAGCGCGAGCGAGCAGCGGGATATCCTCGCTCCGCTCGCACAGTGGGGGTATCTCGAGCCGGACCACGTTCAGGCGGTAATAGAGATCCTCCCTGAACTCCCCACCGTTGACCATCTGCTGGAGATTTCGGTTCGAAGCGGCGATAACGCGCACGTCGCAGGCGATTTCACCCCCGCCTCCGAGGCGGGTGAACCGGCGCTCCTGGAGCACTCTCAGCAACGTCGCCTGCAGTGGCAGCGGCATCGAGGCCACTTCATCGAGGAACAGGGTTCCCCCCTCCGCCTCCTCGAATCTGCCTTCGCGTCGTTTGTGGGCGCCTGTGAACGCTCCCCTTTCGTGGCCGAATAGCTCACTTTCGATCAGGGATTCCGGAATGGCGGCACAGTTCACGGCGACAAAAGGCCCCGCCGCACGCCGACTCGTGGAATGGAGGGTTTTGGCAACCAGCTCCTTGCCCGTGCCCGAATCTCCGACGACGAGAACGGTCGCGTCGGTTCCGGCCACCTTCTGCATTGTCCGGTACAGGAGCTGCATGTTCGGCGCCTTACCGATCAACTCACCGAACCCGTCCCCCTCGCGTGCAACCTCACGCAGCCGCCGGTTCTCGGCCTCGAGAGCTCGAGTCTTGAGAACTCTGTGAACCGCCAGCTTGAGAGCCTCTCTTTCGAACGGCTTCGCGAGGTAGTCAGCCGCTCCTAATTGCACCGCTTCGACGGCGTGGGCGATTGAACCGTACGCCGTCATGACAATGACGGAGCAAACGAACTCTCGCTCGGCCACCTCCCGCAGGAGATCACCACCGTCCCGGCCCGGCAGACGCCAGTCGCACAGGACCAGATCTGGTGGCTGATCGAGCATAAGAGCGACGGCGTCGTCAACCGTTCCGGCCTCAGCGACCTCGTGGCCGTCTCGTCTCAAGATCCCGGCGACCAGCTCCCGTTGGTCCTTTTCGTCCTCGACGACCAGAATGCGCGTCGTATTCATGCGTTCACACCTCCAGGAAGCTCCACCGTCACGAGCGTGCCGCCCCCCTCTGCATCCTCAAGCGTGAGCTTCCCACCGTGCATTTCGACGATCAGTTGCCGGGCGAGAAAGAGCCCCATACCGGCCCCACCCGGGCGAGTCGTAAGATGCGGTTCGAACAACCTTTCTTTCAATCCCTCCGGAACCCCGGGGCCTCGATCACGGATCGTGACCGAAGCAAACCCGTCAGTCGACGACACAACCACCAGAGGCGGTGAGCCGGAAGGGCTGGCCTGCATCGCATTTTCGAGCAGATTCCCCAGGGCGGCGCGCAGACCTGTTGCCACCGCGTCGATACGAACCTCGGGCTGCCGGAGTTCGAGGCGAACCCCCTCCTGACCAACCTCGAGCAAACACTCCTGGACCAGCTCTACGAGGTCACACGGTTCCGCGGCAGCCGCGTCTCCGGCCCCGAGGGCCAGAAAAGACCGGATCCAGCGGTCGATTCTCCTGATCTGTTTGCGTGCGGTGACCACTCGAGGGTCGTCTCCATCTCCGGCCAGCTCCTCGACCGCCAGACCCAGTGTATGCAGTGGGTTTCGGATCGTATGGGCGAGCCCGCGCGACAGGTCTCCGAGTTGGGCCAGGTGTTCACGCCGCCGCCACGCTTCGCGCTGCCGTTCGAGTTCCGCCATCTCCACCGACATGCGGTCAAAGGCGCCTTCGAGTTCCCCGATCTCTCCGGACGAGGTGACCGGTACCCGAACGCCGGCCCCTCCCCGCCCCAGCTCCTCGGCCCGAGCGGCCAGGCCCTGCAACGGTCTGGCAAGACGGCGGGAAACAACTGCCGAAGCGCCGAGACCTACCAGGAGCAACGCAGCGCTGGCGGCCAGGCTCTGGCTCAACGTATCGTGAAAAATCCTCATGGTTGGCTTGGTGGGAATTGGGATGTGGGCTTCCTTCCCTCCCTCATCCGTGACAACCAGCACTCTTTCCCCTGCGCCCTGGTCGTCGTTGACTTTCAGGTAGATGACGTGCGTCTTGGTTGGAAGATCTCCTTTCAAAAACGAGTCAGCAACCCACACGCCGTCGCCTTCGATGACCTTTGTATTCGCGTCAGGATCGAGAATCACGCTCTCCTGGTTCTCTAAAAGCTCACCAGTTTCTTCATCGAGACCGCGGGAAAAGACCTTTCGAATGACCCGGGAGGGCGGACGATCACCATCGCCGATCACCTCTACCCGCACTTCGGTCTCCACCCTGTGGAACTCTTCACCGTCCTCGCTATCCGCAGGGGAAACCGACCACCGATCCACTCCCAGCCTGCGAACCGCCTCGATCTCGCTTTTGAGGATGTCCCTTCCAACCGCAGTCGCGACGGCGCCGAGGGATTGCTCGACCGCACGCATCTGGCGGATGTGAAACCACACCTGGACGCTCACGACCGCCAGCACGAGAATCGAGATGACCAGGAAAATTTGAGCTTGAATGCGCATTTGTCATCGCCTCTCAGGTCCATGGTAATGCAACGCTCGTGCCACACCGACGTGGAAATCCGATCCGGGCTATCGGCTCTCTTGGAAATTCGAGCTATACTGACCCGGTCGGCACAGCGGCCACTTAACTCGATGAACCGTCGTTTTTTCAACTCCCTGCTGATCTTCGGCACGATCATGGTCCTGGTCCTCGTCGGGATTCGCGCCATGGACGAGGCCGCCGCTTCTGGCCGCACGATCGGAATCACCGTCGACGAAGGTGACGGTGACGGGAGGCCGATCGTCGTCAAGGTCGTTTCCGGCCTGCCGGCCGATCTTGCAGGGATCGTCGCAGGAGATTCTATCGTTGCCGTCGGCGACGTACCAGTCTCTTCGGACACCGACCTGTATGCGATCTCCTTGACGCTCCGCCGTGGCATTCCGGTCGATTTCACCCTGGACCGAGAGGGCGTAATCGTCAACCTCGAGGTGACGCCGGGGACAACCTTCCCCTGGACACAGTTCGGTCTCGATCTTCTGGTCGGCTTTGGATATCTGGCCGTCGGCTTGCTGGCCCGGTTTCGTGCGGCTGACACTCTTCAGGCGCGGTTGCTGTCCGCCTTTTCCATTGCGGTTGCCCTCGAACTCGCCCTCCCCATCGCGATACCCGGTTTCGCCGGCTGGTTCGTGCTCAGGGAGTTCCTCTACTACATGCTGACGGGCATCCAGATGGGCCTCGAGCTGCATCTCGCCTCGGTCATCCCACGAAAGTACGAGTGGTTTCGCAAGCGGACTTGGCTGGTCTACCTCTATTACGGCGTCGGCGTCTGTGTCGGAACGATAGCGGCGATTCTCACGGCCGCGGGGCTGCTCGGCGTACCGGGGTTCGACAACATCGGCCTCGTAACCCAGGTCATCATCAACGACTTTTTGTTGGTCGGATGGGGGCTCGCGGTCGTCGCCATTCTCCTCATTCAGCTCCGCTGCTCCAGAACTCCCGGACATCGCACCCAAGCCCTGCTCATTCTTTTGGGTGTCGTTCCATGGGCGGCGTTCAACATCGGCCACACGGTGCTGTCACGGATGGATATCGCGACCCCGGATTGGGCACTGCTGCTTCAACCGCTCGTGCTCCTCGTCTACCCCATTGCGGTCTTTGTTGCGATCGTCAGATACGACCTTTTCGACATCGATCTCGTCGTCCGCCGCAGTCCCGTCCTGGCGCTGGTAACGATCGGCATGGGGGTCCTTTTCCTCTTCGCCCTCGAGGCCATCGCCTTACGCTTCGGCGAGGAGGTCCAGGCCGGCAAGCTCCAGGTTGCGGTCTTTTCATTCGGCATGCTCATTCTGGGGCTCCTGTTCAACCCGGTTCGCCGCTGGGTCCAGACCACGATCGATCAGCGGTTCTTTCCAGAAAAGACCGTGCAACGCGAACACCTCGCCGAACTCGCCGCCAAGCTACCAACGCTCGGAAGCCTCACCTCGATGGGGCAGCACCTCGTCAAGGAGGTGGGAAGCGTATTCAACGTCGAGTCCGCGACACTCATGGTCGCTGATCCCCGCAGTGGAGTCCTGGTCTCGCTTGCGACCTTTGCCCCGAACCAACAGGGCAGACTCGACGGATCCCTCCTCTTAGAGTCGGATGATGCCGGTATCCGCCAGCTTTGCAAGGCCCGCCGCCCGATTCCGGCCGATATCATGAGCAGTACCAGCCCCGCCATGGCCCAACGCATCAATGCTGTCGGCGCCGACCTCGGCGTCGGCCTCGTCAACGGCGAAACTCTTGTCGGGCTTCTCCTTCTGGGTCCCAAGAAGGACCGGCAGCAATTTCGACCCGAGGAACTCGACCTCCTGCGCCTTTTCTCCCACAACCTTGCCACGGTCCTCGAAAACGTCCGTCTTTTCCAATCGGCAACCTACGAGCAGCTCACCGGGCTCCTGCGAAGAGAAGGCATCCTCGACGCCCTCGAAGCCGAGATTCGACGGGCCGCTCGATATCATCGTCCACTGACGGTTGGCATGGTGGACCTCGACCACTTCAAGCGGGTCAACGACACATGGGGTCACCTGGCCGGAGATGCGCTGCTGCAAAGGGTAGCGACCGCTCTCAAGGAGGAGCTCCGTTCAACCGATTGCATCGGTCGTTACGGGGGCGAGGAGTTCCTTTTCTTCCTGCCCGAAACGAGTCTCGAGGTCGGGCAGCTCGTTGCCGAGAAGCTGCGCCAGGTCATCGAAGGCCTGCCCTCACCCCTCGATGACATACCGGAAATCAGGGTCACGACCTCGATCGGGCTCGCCGAGCTGGGACACGCTGACGACGACCACCCTCCGTCTGCCAGGGACCTGATCTCAGCGGCCGACGCGGCTCTCTTGCGGGCCAAGGGCGAAGGTCGCAATCTCGTGGTGACCGTCAAAGATCCGGTCTCTGCGACGCATCAATCCCTTTCCCCCGCCGCCGGGTAGATTATCTGGGTCCCATTAGGCGCTTCCACAACGTAACTCTCAAAAAAGTTGAGCAGAGATTTCGATCGGTGAGTTTTCCCCGAGCCCGAGCCCGTTATCGTTACCGTTGTCGAATGCCCAAAATCGGTAACGACAACGACAACGATAACGGGCTCGGGCTCGGGCTCGGTTCCAGTGTC
>CAZCEX010000165.1:0-8445 GCA_964497785.1 uncultured Thermoanaerobaculia bacterium
GGTCGGGCGGGCGAGGTCCCGTACTGCCGAACGGCTGTCTTTCACCCAAGCTCGGGAATTTGCACTACTGGAGCACCATCAGTCTCCGACCGGCGGTAGAAGACGGCCATCCCCTCGCGCCGCGAAGCGACGAGGTTCCCGGAGCGCAGCCGGCTCAGGTGCTGGGACACCGCCGCCGAGGTCAGCCCGAGGATGGTCGCAAGGTCACAGACACACAACTCACCGGCAGACTCGAGGAGCGCGAGAATCTTCAGACGGGACTCGCCGCCGAGCAAGGCATAGTGGTTTGCAAGGCGCTGCAAGATCTCTCCCTGTTCCGTCAGGCGGCCGCGCAACTGGTGGAGATCCTCGATCGATCCGAGGCCGACACACTTCGAAGTAGGTCGCTTCATGCGGGCCTGCCGAGGCGTACGATATCTGTTTGGAGATACTGAATAATCATTTCGTTATATTCGCAGATGCTTAAATATCTGTCAAGACGTAGTCTCGACAATCGCTGCCGGCCACCCCGGGGCAGGGATGCCCATTCGTACCAAATCACCGTACGCATCCCATTTTCGCCAGACCCGGCGACCGACCGCGCCGACTCTGACGATCCCGGCGACCGCATTGGTGACCCAGACCTCGTCGGCGCCCATGAGACTCTCGAGACAGATCTCGCCGACCGTGACGTCAACATTGTCGATGACCCACTCACGCATGATTCCCGGCAGACACATCTCGGGCGCCGCAGGGGTCACGAAGGTGGCGCCGAATCTCACGAATACATTGGCGATCGAAGCCTCGAGCACACGCCCCTGCCCATCGACGAGCAACGCATCGTCACGACCTCGCAATTGCGCTATGCGACGAGCCTCGTGCCAGGGTTCCCTCGAAACCCACTTCAAAGCCGGGTCCGGCGGCGTGCTCCAACGCACCACATCGAGAGTGGCCGGCGCCTGATCCGGGCCCACGGGACCCGCTGCCGCCGCGCACGCCTCGACCCTGAGCCTCCCTTTCGAAGCAATCCAAAGAACGAGCCTGATGCGGGCCGGCACGTTCTGAAGCCCTTCACTTTCTATAAGATTGCCCAGTTGCTCGCCTCCGGGGAGCAGCACCTCGGACCCGGCCGCGAGCGCCGAAAGGCTGTCTTGAAGGCGGGCACGATGGCGGGGCCAAAGCAGCGGCATCCCACGGTCGCATCCGATGGTGGAAAACACACCAAGCACGTCCTTCGGCGGCACGATGCACGGGACGCCGTCGACAAGCCGCCCGTCCAGGTATTTCATCCGTCCTCACGGCCGAGAAGGTCCATCCACCGAGCAAGCTTGAGTCGGCTTTCGGCAACTTCGCGATCTGGTTGGGACTCCCAGACGATGCCGCATCCAGAGGCCATTTCGAGACGTCCTCCCGCAGTCCACCCGGTGCGAATCGGAAGCGCCAGCTCGAGGTCGCCGTCACCGGCAACGACTCCCAGGGCGCCGGTGAAAGGGCCCCGAGCCACTGGCTCGAGATCGACGATAGCGGCCATGGCCGCCTTTTTGGGGCAGCCGGTGATCGAACCCCCGGGAACCATGGCTCGGAACACATCCAGAGACGAGGCGCAGCTTTCGAGCCTGGCCACGACACGCGCTACACGGTGGTGGATGCCCTCCCAAGTATGGACCCCACCCGGGTCGTCGACGATGACCGACCCCGGTATCGCAAGCTTACCGAGATCGTTGCGTTCGAGATCTACGATCATGGCGAGTTCGGCTCGTTCCTTCGGGTCCGCACTCAGGTCCCGGATCAATTCGAGATCCTCGGCCGCGGACGTGCCGCGGCGACGGGTTCCCTTGATTGGCCGCGTTTCGACGTGGTCGCTCCGGCGACGGAGGAGGAGCTCCATCGAACCACACACGAGCTCACCGGGCTGCTCTCCTCCCCAGCTCATACTGTACAAGTAGTCAGGCTCCACCCCACCCCGCGCACACTTGAACAGGTCCTCCAGACCACCTCTCCAGGGCTCGACGGAAAAACGGCGACACAGATTGACCTGATACACATTGCCCTTTTCGATCTCCCGCCGAACACTCTCCACCTTGGCGGCGAACTCGCGATCACTCAAGCTCGAAACGAAGGTGGCGCCATCGACCGGTCGGCCGGGGCTCACGACGGGTTCCGGTCCCCCTGGAACAGGTTCAACCAGAAGAATGCCTGCAGGGACACCTTCGTCGTCACGGCAGGCCGGCAAGCCTCCAGCAAGCCCTGCGCAGGTCGCGTAGGTCAGCCATCCGACGACCCAAGGGGCGGTATCACGAACCTTGCGTCGGCGCCAAAGATCGGTCAGTGCCACCCCGAGACAGCTCCATGAACCGACCTCTCGTCCGTTGTCAAACAGGCGCCATACACCGGCCCTGCCCTCGAGCTGAACGCGACTCTCCCACCGCCCTCGCCATTGGCCCCAGCCCGCTCCGTCGAGGGAGGCGCAGCTAGCCCGCATGAAGGTTATCCCCACATGTTGGGTTCATGCCCACCGCAGCGGCGTGAATTTGAAACGCCAATACGCGAAGATCGCAAAGAAGCTCATAAACCCAATGAGTTGAAACTTTGCGTTCTTTGGGTCTTTGCGGTTCAATCGCGCTATATCGCCTTCTGATTGCCACTCACGATCAATTTGACTCGACGGACAGGCTTGGCCCGCAATATTCACCGGAAATTGTTCAGATAGCGTCCGGGCGCCAGTCGGCAACCGGTACAGGCACTCCGATGGCGCCGTCCTCGAGCCGCGGCGCGACCCAGATGTCGAGGTCAGCATCGTTCGGTCTGAGCTTCGTCACCGTCAGGAAGACCCAACGACCGTCGTCCGTCGGCGCCATCTCCGAAAAAAGCACGCGGTGAGGCAGGCCCAGAAAAACTGACTGCACCATGCCACCAAAGAAAACCAGCTGCCGGTCTCCTCGGGTAAAGAAAAGCTCATTGTCCGGACCGACCCGTGGGCCCCACTCACTGCCAATAGTATTGATGCGCGGCTCGAGCGCCAGGGCCTCTGACTGCTCAGCCGGATTGAGGAGGAAAAGATCGGTTTGGTTGGCGCCCTGACGCGAGGTCACGAATACGATCTTCGTGCTGCTGCCGGCCAGGAAAACCGCATCAAACGCATCTCCCTCCCCGAAGTTGTTCACTACCTGAATCGACCCCCATCGGTCGTCTTGCGACGGTCTTTCTGAGAGGCCGACCCAGGCGGTCGTGCCCGGTCCCTCGTTCACGGTCACGAGACACCGGGTCTCCTCCGGATTGACCCAGCTCACTCGAACCATCAGGTGCCCCTCGAGGTCCGGAAAAAAAACGAACTCGGGTTCACTCCACCCATCGTCGGTGAGCTCGGCCCTGAAGGTCCGCTCCGGAGCAGCCGCACCTTCCTCACTGAGCGAGAGCCCGGGTCGCAGGGCGCCGACCCAGGTCGGGGGCTCAGAATCACCCCCTCTGAGGCGAGCGGAAAAATAGAGCACCCGCCCCCCTGCGAGCGGAACCGCAGCGTGCTCGACGCCATCAGTATTGATGAGGTTGACATCATCGACCACGAGGCTCGGTTCCCCTGGAAGAAGAGGCAAACGCCAACGCCGATAGGTTTCAAAGTCGATCAACATCTGGGCGTTGATCAGAATCTGATTCTCCCCCACCATCCGGGTTGTACCCGGTGAGGGAATACCGACAACTTCGGTGCCTGGAGCGAAATCTTCGAGTGTGGCAGGCTCGCCACCAAAGAGCACGACGGTGTCGGAGTCGACCCGGAGCTCGGCCATGACACCCTGGTCGGTTGCAGGAGTCGGCCTCCCCTCAGCATCTTCGGCGGCACGCAGGGCTCGGGGAGGGCCCACCCTCAGGTTCACGGTAGCCACCCCGGGCTCATCCGGAACCAACTGAACGTCAAGGAGATAACCAAAGATCTCCATATCCGGCTGAACCGTCGGACGGGCAGGATCGAGGAAATCGCAGCCGGATACCGATACGAGGCATACGATCACAGCAAGGGTGAACTGTCGACGTCTTTGCATGGTGACACCTTTCACAACAAGATCCCGGCTATGGTGGCAGTCGTCCAGGAAGCCAGGGCGCCACCCATCATCGCACGAAGTCCAAGCCGAGCGAGGTCGGATCTTCGTTTCGGCGCAACCGCCGAGATGCCGCCGATCTGGATGCCGATGGACGAGAAGTTGGCGAAACCACACAGGGCGTAAGTAGCGATTACAATGGAACGCGGGCTCAACGCCCCACTCTGGATGTAGCTCCCGAGGGTTCCGTATGCAACGAACTCGTTGAGCGACAGCTTAATCCCGAGGAGATTTCCGACCTTGGCCGCCTCCGCCCAGGGCACCCCCATCAACCACGCCAATGGACGCAGAATCGTACCGAAGAGAGTCTGCAATGACCCCGGAAAGAGACCCACAAACTCCCCTGCAACCGGGGACATGCCTCCGGAGCTGTACTCGACGTGGGCGCCGAGTGCGGGCACAATTCGCGTCAGAAAACCGCTCATACGCCGGTCGAGGCCAACGAGTATCCTGCCGTCGATCAGGCTGTCGATGAAGTTCAGCGCCACGTCGGCAACGGCAATGAGGGCGATGAAACCGACCAGCATCGCCCCGACGTTGAGGGCCAGCTTGAGGCCGTCGGTAATGCCTCCGGTTGCCGCTTCGATGACGTTCGCCCCAGTGTCGATCTCGGGCATCGTGACATCACCTGCGGTCAACGACTTCTGAGTCTCCGGGTAGATGATCTTTCCGATCACCAGGGCGGCCGGGGCCGACATCACCGAGGCGGCGATGAGGTGACCCGCCGGAACATCCATCGCGATGTAACCCGCAAGCACCCCACCGGCAATCGTGGCGAAACCCCCAACCATGATCGTCAACAGCTCTGAAGGGGTCATGTCGTCGAGGAAGGGTTTGATGAGCAAAGGCGCCTCGGTCTGACCGACGAAGACGTTGGCCGTACACGACAGGGTCTCGGCGCCGGAGGTGCCGATGGTCCAGCGCATGAACCGGCTCATCGCTTCGATGATCTTCTGCATGATGCCAAGGTGGTAGAGCACCCCCATGAACCCGCCGAAGAAAATGATCGTCGGCAGGACCTTGAACGCAAACTGAAAACCGAACCCCGGCCATGCCGAATCCGCCCCGGTAAAGAAGTACTGCGGGTCCGAGAGGTGTCCGAACAGGAACCGCGCACCGTAGTCGGACAGACCGAGAAAACCGGCGACCTTGTCTGAAAAAGCACTGAAAATCACCTGGCCGGTACGCCCCGTATCGATCAACCAGGCGACCCCTCCCGCGACGATGGTCAGCGGCAGCGCCACCTTTACCTTGCCTGGGAGCCGCAGCCGCCCGCCGAAAAGTGAAACCACGATCGCTGCTCCGAGAACCCAGGGCAGGACCCGAGGCATCAGCAGTCCCACGGCTGCCGTTATCACGCCGGTTCCTGCGAGAACAGCCACAGCAGCGCCGGCCTTGCCTTGCATCGGCGCCCCCTCTCGCACCAGGGTGTACGTGCCGACCAGGACGGCGAAAACAGCCATTCCGACGAAGCTGAATACGTCCTCCCGAAGGATGATGACCGCAAACAGGAACTGCAGTCCCACACCCCATATCACCACCCGCATCTTGATCTCGGACCGGTGCAGACTCAGGGCCCACGCAATCCCGAGCAGGGCCAGAAGACCCACCAAGCTGATGAAACGCATGAAGCCCCCTTTTCAGCATAGCGATTCTGCCACAGTAAAGGATCTTGTGGGACAAAGACCCTGTGGTGTTACCCTCCTTGTCCGCAACGTCGACGATGAACCGTACTACTCCTTCCCCCACCGTGACCCTCACCAGGACCTTTCGGTTCTGGCTCCCTCTGGCCGCCACCTGGTTGATGATGGCAACGGAGGGGCCGACGCTGACGGCGGTTATCGCTCGCCTTCCCGACCCCAAGCTCAACCTGGCCGCGTTCGGGGTTGCCTTTGCGTTTGCGCTCGTTGTCGAAGCCCCGGTCATCATGATGATGGCGGCATCGACCGCCCTGGTCCAAGACCGGGCGACCTACCTGAAGCTGCGCAACTTCACCCACCTTCTCAATGCGATGATCACCGGCGCGATGCTCCTGGTTCTGTTCCCTGCTGTATTCGACTGGGTGACCGAAACAGTGCTGGGTCTGACGCCGGAGGTCGGCAGTCGAACCTGGCTGGCTCTCTTATTCCTCCTGCCATGGCCGGGCATGATCGGTCTGCGGCGCTTTTACCAGGGCATTCTCATTCGCAACGGACTCACCAGACGAGTTGCATACGGGACCATGGTGCGGCTGGCGTTCATGATCGGAGCCACGACGTATCTGGCTCTCGGCACCGGTCTGGACGGGGCAGCTGTCGGCGCGGGGGCGCTTTCTGTAGGAGTCACGGCCGAGGCGATCGCGAGTCTTTTTCTCGCTCGTCCTATCGCACGCCGTCTGCTCGACGGATCGCTTGCTGAACCAATCACCGACGACATCGGGCTCCACTATGGGTCGATCACCAGGTTCTACACACCACTCGCGTTGACATCTTTTCTTGGCCTGGGAATTCAGCCAGTGGTGACCTTCTTCGTCGGCCATGGACGCGCCCCTCTGGAAAGCCTCGCCGTTCTTCCGGTGATCCACGCCCTCGTCTTCGTTTTCCGCGCTCTCGGCCTGGCATTCCAGGAGGTGGCGATCGCCCTGCTCGGACCGAATCTGGAAGGCCGCGCAACTCTGCGGCGGTTTGCACTCTTCCTCAGCCTTTTCGTCGCAGCGGCACTCGGCCTCATCGCCTGGACCCCGCTCGCCGGGCTGTGGTTCCATAGAATTTCCGGCCTGTCTCTCGAACTCACTCGATTCGCGATCCTCCCGCTGCGCATTCTCTGCTTCATTCCCGCCACCACCGTGCTGATCTCCTACCAACGTGCGCTGGTCGTCCACTTCAAGAAAACCACTCACGTGACGTGGGCCACCGCCCTCGAGGTCGTGGGGGTCGTTGCCGGACTCTGGATCGGTATCGTGGTCCTCGACCTTCCCGGCGCTGTTGCCGCCGCCGGGGCTCTGATGATCGGCCGTATCGCAGCAAATGCCTATCTCATACCGCCGACGCGGCGACTGTTGGCCGGCCAACAGGAATGAATCCGATCGGCGCGCCTTTATAGTTGTCATCATGTCTCAACGGCTTCTTCCATGAACGACGCTGTCACCAGGGGTGTTGCGGCCGCACTCGCACAGTGGTCCCTCGTCATCCATGTCGGCATGGTTGGCACCCTTCTCGTCGTCAACTTCGTTCTGTGGATTTCGTCTCGCCGCGAGGTCATCAAGACCTGGACAGTGGCCTGGACCGCCGATGCCATTGCCCTCGGCGCCGTTCTCGGCTACGTCATCGTATTGCCGAATTCAAACTGGTTCGGGTTGTATGGTGGTGCAAAGCTCGTCTTTGCCCTGCTCCTGGTGCGCGGAGTTCTCCTTCTGAAACGCGACCGAATCGCGCTCGCCCACCGGTCGCGCACCTGGGCCATGGCTGTCGGCGTGTTCTTTGGGCTCTTCCTGCTTTTTTTTGATTCCCTGACCGCACAATCCGTGACCTATTTGACCGTCGGCACCGTTCTGTTCGCGGGAGGCGCCGTCGCCGGGCTACGGATGAACCGGCGGGACATCTGGTTCCTTGCCGTCGCCACAATGGTATGCGGCGCGATGTTCCTCCACCACGGGATCGTTCTCCATCCGTTAGACGAAGTGCGCAAGGCGCCCCTCTACATGAGCTACGTCTCATTCGTCGATGTTTTCGGGGAGTTTCTGATCGGTCTTTCGTGTTTGCTCGCCCTCGGGCGGCGAGCCCTCAGCGAGATGGCCGATATCAATGAAGATCTGCAAGCGACCCAGAAGGCACTGCGCGCCCTCGTCGATGCCGATCCTCTGACGGGTCTGTACAACCGTCGCCGACTGAGGCCGTTCTTTTCCAATGAGGCCGCCCAGGGAGGATCACTGATCTTTATTGATATCAATGACTTCAAAGGAATCAACGACCGCTGGGGCCACACCACAGGTGATCGGTGCCTGCGCCAGGTCAGCGATGCGCTCCGAACCACATTCAGGGCCGAAGACGGCCTCTTCCGCCTCGGTGGCGACGAGTTCCTCGTGGTTGCCCCCGGTCTCGACATCAATGATGCCGAGAGGCGTGTGAGAGAGCTACGCCGTTTGCTCGAGCTGCCTGGATCAACCGTTGTTGCCGTACCGACCGCGGTCGGCATTGTCGAGCTCGACCCGACCCGACCATTGGACGATGTCCTCGCCCTTGCCGACAACGCCATGTATCGAGACAAGGCATCCCAGAGGCCAACCTAATACCTAGACTGAGCGATTCTGCCGGATGAGATGTGCCAAGATCTTGATGCTCTGGTGCTTGCAAAAAACGCAGGCATACCCGAAGGTCTGTCGAGGCTTTTTGCA
>CAZCEX010000166.1:0-8422 GCA_964497785.1 uncultured Thermoanaerobaculia bacterium
ACCAAACGACACCCGATAGGCGCCGCCAATTCTATTCGGTACACCCTCCTAGATCACTTCGCGAACTTCGTTTCCCCGATATGATCGTCCTACCGGAGGTCAAGCATGCTTCGACCCAGCTGCATCGCCGCATCAGCGGCGCTGATGTTCGTCGCCGCCGCCGCTGCCGATCTTGGGGCCCAGTCCTGCGACTCGTGGCAGCGACTGGCGCCACTGCCAACTACAGCCGACCTCAACGCGGTCGCCGGCGGCCCGCCGGGGCTCACCGCCGTCGGAGCCAACGGCAGACTGCTGTTCAGCCCAGACCCGCTGAGCTGGCAGACGGTGGCTTCTCCGACGATCTTCGAGCTTTACGACGTTGCCTGGTCCAGCGATCGCGCCGTCGCCGTGGGCGCGGGGGGCTCGGTCATCACCAGTACCGACGGAGTTGAGTGGCAGGCGGCGGACACGCCGTCGACCGCCAGTCTGTACGGGGTGGCTGCCGGCCCCCAGACGTGGGTCGCGGTCGGCTTCGGCGGGGCTATCATCTCCAGCGCCGACGGTCTCAGCTGGCAGAATGCGGACTCCGGTACCTCCGCCTCTCTGAAGTCCGTGGTCTGGCGGGGCACGGAGTTCCTCGCCGTCGACTCTGAAGGGAACACCCTGTCGAGCTCCGACGGCCTCGACTGGCAGGTCCACTCGCTGGACGCGTTCGACCTGTACCCGTATGACCTGGCCAGCGACGGACGTCGGGTGGTGATGGTGGGCAGGAGCGGCTCGCTCCTTTCCGAGGACGGGCGGCAATGGATCGAGATCGAGGACCTCCAGCTGCACGAGCTGCGCACCGTCACCTGGACCGGAGAAGACTTCCTGACCGTGCTCGATGATCGCGCATCCCTTTCCAGCCGCGACGGCCTGAGCTGGTTATGGCGCCCGCTCGCGCCCTGGGCTTCGGCAGAGGTGGCTGACGTGAGCGCCTGGGGAAACCTGTCGGTCATGGTGGGCCAGGGCGGCAGCATCGCCTTTCGGCGTCACGACAGCGAACAGCCCTGGGTCCTGGCCTCGGGGCCGACCACTGTTCCGCTGGAGGCGGTAGCGTCCCGCGACGGCACCACGGTAGCTGTGGGCGGCGACGGCGGCCTGGAAGCGGACAGCGTGATCCTGATCAGCACCGACGGCGCCAGGTTCAGCCGGCCCATCGCGACCTCATCCGGAGTGAGAACGGTCGATGTGACCGCGTTTGAGGCGGGCTTCGTCGTGGTCGGCAACGGCACCGACTGGGGAGGCGGCCCCTTTGCAACCGTGATCAGCGGCGATGGCGACAACTGGACCTCGGGGCGCCTGATCGATGGCAGCGGCTTCCCACCCTCCGAGCTCAACGCGGTGACCGCGGCTGCGGGCCGGATCGTGGCCGTCGGCGATCGCAGCAGTATTGTCAGCACGGACGGCGGTTTGACCTGGACCTGGTCCGAGTTCACCGAGCTCCGCAACCTGACCAACGCGATCGCCTCGAACGGGCAGGTCTTTGTTGTCGGCGGTGACGGCGACACCTCCTTCATCAGCACTGACGGCCTCAGCTGGGACGTCCATCCGGGCAGCTTCGGCAGCGGCCGGGTCAACGCCATCGCTTGGGGTAACGACCGTTTCGTAGCCGTGGGTTCCGCCGACGAGGTTCACACCAGCCCGGACGGTGTCACCTGGACAGCAGCGCCTGCTCCGACCGGATTCCTCAACGACATCACCTTCACTGAAGAGGAGTTCGTCGCCGTCGCTGGAGGGGCGGTGTACAGCTCGGCCGACGGAGTCAGCTGGAACCTCCTTGCCGTCCATGACGAGGCCCTTCTTCGCGGAGTCAGCTCGGACGGCGACGACCTCGTGGTGGTCGGCGGATTGGGCTACATCGCTCGCTCCACCTGCAGCGCCGGAAGCGGGCCGGATGTCGACTTCACCTGGTTCCCGGAGCCGGTGCTGTCGGGACAGCCGGTGCGCTTCTGGGACCTGACGGTCAGCGATACGAGCGAGAGGTTCTGGACCTTCGGGGATGGCAGCTCCAGCGAAGAGGCCGATCCGAGCCACGTCTACGACCGGCCGGGTGAGTACGAGGTCACGCTCACCGACACCGCCGGCGCCGCCGCGGCTTCCAAGACGGTGGCAGTTCTCCAGGGTCCTCCGGTGCTCGCCAGGGAGCTCTACCTCCCGGGAGTTGCCCACCTTGGCGGCGTGAATCAGACCGTGTGGCGATCGGACGTCGAGATTTGTTACCTCGGCGAGGGTGCAGCCAACGTCGAGCTCGCCCTGCTCCTGCGTGACCAGGCCAACCTCTCGCCCGAGCGCAGCAGCCTCGTTTTACCCGGCTTCGGCTGCACCCGCCTGGTCGACGCGGTCGGCTCGATCTTCGGCGTCGAGGCCGCCGGCTCGCTGCGGATCTCGTCCGATCAGGTGGTGCTCGCTTCCGGGCGGACCTACAACCAGACAACGAATGGCAGCTACGGCTCCTTCAAGACCGCGCTCAGCCCCGAGGACGCGGCCTGCTGCATGGAGCACAGAGTGCTTTTCCACCTCTCCCAGTCGGCCGACCCGAGCAGCGGCTTCCGCACCAACCTGGGCTTCCTCAACCTGGAGGGCACCCCCATTCAGCTCGACATCGACCTGTACGGCGCCGACTCGACGTTTCTCGGCAGCCTCACCGTCGATCTCGAGGCCTACGAGTACACCCAGTTGCTCCAACCGTTGCTCGACCTCGCACCCGGTGGTGTCGACGACGCCTTTGCCCTCATTCAATCTCCCCGCCGTTACCTGGCCATGGCCTCGTTGGTGGACAACCGCAGCGGCGACACCGCCTCCATCCCGGCGGTATTGCGGGGCTATTGAGGGAGATAGCAGGCTCGTTCCTATCCAGAAAGTCTGGATGGGGACTGCGGCTGTCACCCGATGATTGCGGGTGGCAGCGAAGCGACGGCCTCTCTCAGGGCCAGAAGATCGAGATCGTCGGGCCCCACCGAGGTCTCCAGTATGGCGATGGCTTGTCCGTAGTACTGCCGCGCGAGCTGATTGTTGCCACGTGCAGCTTCCACCTCAGCCAGGCCCGCCAGGGCATACCCCACATTGGCGTGGTCCGGTCCGAGGGTCTCTTTCCAGATCCGAAGGCATTTCAGGAACAGGGTGCGCGCCTCTGCGTGCCGTTCCTGGTCGATACAGAAGTCGGCCAGGCTGAAGATGCTGAAGGCCGTCTCGGGATGGTTCGGTCCGAGGGCCAGCTCGCGGATTTCCAGGGCCCGACGGTAAAGGGCGTCTGCCTCCACCATGTCGCCCAAGCTTCGCGACACGTCTGCCAGCGAGATCAGGGAGTAGGCGAGACTGCCGTGCTGCGGCCCGAGGGCATTCTCCTTGATCTGAAGGGACCGCGTCAGGGTGGTGCGAGCCTCATCCCATCTCTCCTGGAGCTGATAGAGAGAGCCCAGGTTGGCGAGGACCGTGCCGACGCGGTGGTGGTCGGGTCCCAGGGTGCGTTCCCAGAGGTCGAGCGTCTCAAGATAGAGGCTCTCGGCCTCGTCGAAACGCCCCTGGTTGGAATAGACAAGGGCGAGGCCGTTCTGCGCGTAACCGGTTCTTGGATGGTCGGGCCCGAGGGTTTGTTTCTGGATCGCGATGGCCTTGCGGAAGCTCTCCTCGGCCTTCCCGAACAAACGCTGTTTCCTCTGCAGCACCGCCAGGTGGTAGTAGCCCATTGCCAGGGAGGGATCACCGGCCTCGAGGGTCTTCTCTTTGATGGCCATGGAGCGATTGAACAAAACCTCGGCCTCTTCGTAGCGGCCGGTGTCCTTGTAGACGGTGCCCAGGTTGTGCAGGCTTCTCGCCACATCTGGATGCTCCGGCCCGAACGCCGCCTCACGGCCCTCGAGGGCCTGGAGAAGCAGTCGTTCCGCCTCTTCGTAGCGGTCCTGCTGCAGATCGAGGGAAGCCAGGCTGGTGGCGCTCGTGGCCGTAGCGGCGTCATGCTCGCCCAGGAGCTGCAGTCGAGTCGCGTAGGATTCTTCGAGCAGCGGTCGAGCATCGTGCAACAGGCCGAGGTTCCTGTAGACCACGCCCACCGTCTCCTGAAATCTCGCCCGGACGAGCGGCTGGTCCTGCAGCTCTCCAGAGACCTTGGAGACACCCTTGTCGAGGATTTCTCTTGCGGTGATCGTATTGCCGCGCGCTTCCGATGGATCCGACACCTCGAACAGCCCAACGAGGAAGTCTGACACCTGCTCTGCCGACTCCGCTTCGCGGTTGGCCCGTTGGGCCTCACGGTTCGCGCGCTGCGCTTCGTGAGCGACACGAACCATCAGGAACGACAGCACTGCGGCGAACAGCACGAGCACCGACATGGCCGCCGCCAACGCGATTTTCTTCGCCCGCTTTCGAGGTTTGTCGAGTATCCCCTGCAGCTCGGCCAGGGCATCGAGCGATGATGGACGGATGCCGGGAGCCAACGCCTTGAGGCGTTCGATCAGGGCGGTCAGGTCCGCCGGGAGCCCGCTCACCGCCTGAGTCTTGCCTTCGGCGGCCATCGCCAGAAGCGTCGAGGGCGCCACACCGGCCTCGAAAGGCGCCTGACCGGTGAGCATCTCCTGCAGGATCACCCCGATCGAGTACACGTCGCTGGCTGGGGTTGCGGCCTCTCCCCGGGCCTGTTCCGGGCTCATGTAACCGAGGGTGCCGAGTACCGTGCCGAGGAGGGTCTTGACGTAAGATGCCTCGGGGCCTTTTGATCCGTTCTCGAGTCCCTGACCGGGATCGTTCGTGCCGCTCGCTCCCGAGGCCCCTGTCAGACCATTGGTCTTCCCAGCATCGAGGATGCTGCTCTGATCAGGTCCTGAATCGGGAATTTCCCTGGTAACTTGGTCCCCGGCTGGAGTGAGGATGCCTTCATCACTGTACGGGCGTTCCGGCGCCCGCTGGACCCTGGTGGCCACAGCCGAATACGCAGCCTCCTCGTGCAACGAGCGGGCGAGGCCAAAATCCAGGACCTTGACCTCTCCGGACTCTGTGATCATCACGTTCTCGGGTTTGAGGTCGCGGTGGATCACGCCCTGGCCGTGCACCGCCACCAGCACGCCCAGAATCTGCTTCACTATCTCCAGCGCTCTATCGCGCCCGAGTCCCTCGCCGATCACCCGACGCAGGCTGCGCCCCTGAATCAACTCCAGGACCAGGAAGTCGTTCTCGTCGCCCTCGATGTAGTCGAATACGCGGCAGATATTGGGGTGGTCGACCTGCGAGAGAATCCTCGCCTCACGCAGGAAGCGCGCTTTTGCCTCGGCGCTCAAGCGATGCTCGGCGCGGATTGCCTTCAAAGCCACCTTACGCTGCAGCGTGTCGTCGAAGCCGACGTAAACAGCGCCCATGCCACCCTCGCCGAGCACGTCGACGATACGAATGTGACCAGCGGTTTGGCCCAGGAGCTTCCTTGTCTCAGCCTTCATGGGCGATCAGTATAGCGAACGCACCTGGACACCAACGCCCTGGGGGCACTCCTTTTCGAGAATGACGTCAGGGCGCCGTCGAGGCTCCACCCCTCGGTTCCGGTGGCGAAGCCGCCGTTGTTAATGAGCTTTGTGCACGAATCCTCGACGTAGCTTCGGGGCGTGACCGTCGTGACGACGCCGTAGCTCTGCGGCGTCCCGACGATGCAAGTGCCGCATACCCATCTCTTCCAGATGCCGAACGCCGGATTCTCGACCACGACCTGTTCCTGGTTGTCGATGGAATTGACGCCCGTGGCCGCCGCAGCCATGGGGTCGTTGGGATCGAGCACCCACGGGCGATGCATCGAGCCGAACGGGCCCTCGATGAAAAGGTCGAGGTCGTTGACCAACGCGGTGGTGACATAGGCCGCCGCGGCCGGGTCGTCCCAGGCCAGGGTGGCCTTGAGCTCCGAGCTTCCGATAGGCACGAACACGTTTCTGACCCTGCAGTCGAAGTTGGCGAGCAAATCTGTCTCCCAGGACGATGATCCCGGCGTATCGTTACGCAGCAGGTCGATGAGAGCGGTTGCGTCCACTTCACCGAAGCCGTAGATGTAGTCCGGACCGTCCGCACCTTGATCACGGGCGGTGATCACCGGCTTGAGTCGCCCATCGTCGCACGGACCACAGCAGCAGCAAAATTTCGGCCACGAGCAACCACGCCCCACTTCGATTGCAACGCCGAATCCGCGCCTTGCGTCCATTCATGATCACACCTCCCCGACCTCACCTGGGTCGAATCGCATCAGACGCATCACTTCGCGTGGGTTCTCGCGGTCCAGTAAAACGCGCACCATGTGGAAGGGTGGCACCCTTTGTGTGGCGTCCTGAATCAATCCCACTTATTGGTATGGCCATGCTCGAAGCCGTCATTGGCGGCCGGGGCGGTGCCGAAATCGTAATCGCTCTGGTTGAAAAAACGGGTGGATTCCGAGGACACCCCCCCCGTGTGGAAGGAGTGAAGCACGCTGATGGCACCACTGTCATCCACCACCCCAGGATTGGCATCATGATCGGGGATACCGACCACCAACACCCCGTTGTAGTTCTGCGCGATCGATCTTCCAGATCCAGATTAACTACCAGAGGCGGCGGGATCGAGCAGGCATTCCGGGAGTCGGTGGAGGCCTGCCTGCCGCCGGGCACGGTCGATGGCACAACCAGCGGCGCGGCGCACTGAAAACACGGCGTCGGCCAAAGACAGCCCGCTCATGTAGCCACGCGAGGCGCCCCAACTGCGGGGCCGCCCGCCGAAGAGACCTCTGCCCTGGATCCCGCAACCGCTCCATCCCGGAAAAGCCCGTTTGACTTCTGTTCTCCTGCTCCGTACTGTTTTGCAGCACTGAAGGAGACTACATGAAGGTCCTGTTGACTGGAGCATCTGGAGCGGTGGGCGTCGAGGCGCTCCCGGAGCTCATCGCCGCGGGCCGGGACGTGCGCACCTTCGACCTCCAAACGTCCCGATCGAAGCGGGTGCTGCGCCCCTTTGCCGACCGTGTCGAGCAGCACTGGGGGGACCTGCGCGATCCCAGTGCGGTGGGAGATGCAGTGGAGGACGTGGACGCCGTGATTCACCTCGGCGCCGTAATCCCTCCCCTTGCCGACCGGCAGCCTCAGCTGACCAAGGAGGTCAACACCGGAGGCACGGGCAACCTTGTGCGCGCTCTAGCCGGGCAGCGCCCCGGTGCTTTCCTGGTCTATGCCTCGTCGGTCTCGGTCTATGGAGACCGCGTGGCCAGCCCCTGGATCAACATCGACGACCCCCTCCAGCCAAGCGAAGGCGATCTCTACGCACAATCCAAGATCGAGGCCGAGGCCTTGATCCGCAACTCTGGGCTGCAATGGAGCATCTTGCGCCTCACCTCCATCATGGGGCCTGACATGGCCATGGATCCGCTCATGTTCCACATGCCCCTGGACACCAGCATGGAGATCCTCACCCGCCGGGACACGGGGCTGGCCATGGCGAAGGCCGTCGGCTGCAACGGGATCGCCGGCCGCACCTTCAACCTCAGTGGTGGAACGACCTGCAGGACCACCTTCAGGGAGCTCCTGGACCGGGTCTTCGACATCGTGGGTCTGGGGGCGGGCTTCCTGGCCCAAGAGGCTTTTGCGGAACGCAACTTCCACTGCGGCTGGTATCTCGATGCGGACGAACTCGAGGACCTGCTTCACTTCAGGCGGGAGAGCCTCGAGGACCTCTTGGGGCAGATCGAGGCCCGCACTACGGTCCTCAGCCGCAACGCGGCCAGGTTGTTCCGGCCGCTCGTCCGTTGGTGGTTGCTGCGGCAATCAGAGCCTCTCCAGGTCCGTCGAGGGCTGAGGCCCGAGCTTGCTGGGCGGTTCTTTCCGGCGGGGAACAACGGTAGTCAGTGACGGGCCCTCAAACCTACCAGAAACGAAGGGTTCAGAAGTTTGGAATGGTATCGAAGCCTTTTCGATAGTCGTGCAACGTTTTGTCCTGGGCTGATTCGATCCCGAGGAAGAGAATCGAGAAGCCGGCGCTCTCCATCTTCCGAAGCACATCGGGCCTCTTCCCCCATTGGCCGGGATACGTGGTACCAGTCCGTGTGCCTGTAACCCTTCTGGCCTGGCTGGCGAGACACTGGTCCAAAGTGGCGGGCCTGGCACCATCTTGTGGCACCGTCTTGGTCACCCTCCAGCAGTTCACGATCGAATAGGCGTGCTCGCGCAGGGGTTGGCTTTCGTGTAACCTCAGTCGATGGCGCAACGAAAAGAGGGCAAGGCGATCTTGAAACAGGGGCCGTCCACAGCGTGGGAGCGCGCGGTCGTGCACACGGCGAGAATCTTCGCCATCGTGACGCTGCTCGTATCCGTCCTGCTCGCTATCGGATTCGCTGGGGCAGGAATTCCAGCCTGGCTGTCACTTCCCCTCTCGCTCCTGATCGCGTACCTGGTCTACGCCGGCATGA
>CAZCEX010000167.1:0-8404 GCA_964497785.1 uncultured Thermoanaerobaculia bacterium
CCACATCATCTGGGCGTCGATGTTGGTCTCCCAGAGGTCGATGTGGGGGTAGGCCTTGGCCACGGCCCGCGCTTCGGTGGTCATCATTCCGGAGGTCTCGCGCAGGACGTTGGGTTTTTCGCACACCGTGACGGACTTGTAGCCATGCTTGTCGGCGTAGGCAAACGCCTCTTCACAAAAACGCCGGCAGGCGGGGCGGGTGAAGATTCTGGTGGAGATGGCGAGGTCTTCTGGTGCGACCGAGGAGAATGGGCGGAACTTCGGGTGGGTGGTCAAAGCGGCGCGCACCTCGCGCGGCGGGTTGGTCCACTCGACGCCGGAATAGAGGCCCTCGGTGTTCTGTCTGAAGATGACCGCGTTGACCCTGGGTTCTTCTGGCTGACCGTCGGCGGCGCGGCGAATGAAGTTGAGCGGGTTACCCGGGAAAGCGATGCAGGGGCGGACGCAGATGTCGAGGTTGAAATGCTGACGCAGGCCGACGATGGGCGAGAAGTAGACGAGGCCCTTGTCGCGGAGCTCGGAACGCAGCTCCGCGGCGGCCTTGTCCTTTGGTTTGGAGGTAATGGCCCCGAAAAGGGCGACCTTGTGCTCCTCGATGAGATCCAGGGTGCGCTGAGGCAAAGGATTGCCCTCGTTGACCCAGAAATCCCAGCCGATATCGGCTTCGATCCAGTTCGCCTGGAAACCGACGGCTTCAAGAACGCGCAGTGCTTCGGGCATGACGAGCTTTCCGATTCCGTCTCCAGGCATGACGACGACGTTTCGTTTGGTCATAGCTCCTCCTCGATGATCGATATCGCAGCTTGATGCTGCGCCGCGATACCATACCGCAAGACGGTCGATCCTGGGCGGAGATTCGCAGAATCCATCGCCGGAAAAATCGACGCATCTTGCTCTTTGACCGTCGTATGTGTTAGAAAGATCCTCTTAAAGGGGGGATTTGGCTGTGCAATCCGGCCTGGTCTTATATGAAGAGGAATTCAATAGAATCACGACGCTTCTAAGCAGGCTTCGGGTCGATGCGAGTGCGAAGATCGTCTTCCTCGTCGATAAGAACGGCCAACAGATCGCCGCAGTGGGCGAGATCGATCTGGTGGATACGACATCCCTTGCTTCCCTCACGGCCGGCAACGTCGCAGCCACGGACGGGCTGGCGAAGCTGATCGGCGAAAAGGAGTTCTCGATCCTCTTTCACGAGGGTCAGAAGGACAATATCCATATCTCGATCGTCGGCCAGAGACTGATCCTCGTCGTGATCTTCGACGAAAGATCGTCGCTCGGTCTGGTTCGCCTTCGTGTGCGTAAGGCCTCGCTCGAGGTTGAGCGCGTGCTTATTGATATGGATGCCAAGGCAAATGAGGTCGGTATCGAAGAGGCTACGTCGCCCTTTGCCGAGATCACGGATGACGATATCGACGCACTGTTTTCCGAATGAGCTTCATCAACTACGCCGCCCGGGAAATCAACGTCAAGATCGTATTCTACGGTCCGGGGCTGTGTGGTAAGACAACCAACCTCCAGTACATCTACGAAAAATCCAACCCGCAGCAGAAGGGCAAGCTGATCTCCCTCGCTACGGAGACGGATCGCACGCTCTTTTTCGACTTCCTGCCGCTCGATCTTGGATCGGTGCGCGGCTTCAAGACGAGGTTCCATCTCTACACCGTGCCCGGCCAGGTCTTCTACGACGCTTCCCGCAAGCTCATTCTGAAGGGTGTCGACGGTATGGTCTTCGTCGCCGACTCGCAGGAAATGCGTATGGACGCCAACGTAGAGAGCATGCGCAACCTGGATGACAACCTGAGGGAGAATGGTTTCGACCTCAAGACCATCCCCTACGTCTTGCAGCTCAACAAACGAGACCTTCCAACGGCCGTGCCGGTTGATGACATGTATCGCACGCTCAACTTCAAGGGTGAGCCGACCTTCGAGGCAGTTGCGCCGAATGGCAACGGCGTATTCGAGACCCTGAAGGCGGTCGCGAAGCAGGTCCTCTACGAGCTCAGGCGGCGGTAACCCGGACCCAAGCGACAATTTGGATAATTTCTTCGCGGCCGAGGCCGGCGCTGTTGTATTTGTGGCTTCGGACGTGAAGAATCAGAAATCGAGGGCCTTCCACCGCACCGTGATCTCGGGCTGATAGTGGGGTCCCCCAGGTCCGATGACCTGGAAACGGGCGACGGGAGATGACCCGACGTTGCGCCACAGATTGGCGTAGTCGTCGATGCTGTGTGGAAAGCGGCTGACGAGGATTCCATTTCCAGCGGTGGCCGGGATGAAACGGGCCCAGGAGCTCGTGCCGTCGCGATGGTGAAAGACGGCCATCAGCAGAGGCACACGGAAGGCCATTTTGTTGATGCGTCCGAAGACGTTGAGTCTGGCGTTTGCCTCGGCAAAGACCATGGCGCCTGGGTCCGGGACGTTGAGCCCCGGCCCGCCGATCTCGAGCTGTCCCCGGCCGAGGTCCCGCCAGTGCTCCACCACCGGCTGTGGGCGTCGCTTCAGCAACAGGAGGCCGCGTTGTCGGTTGAAGGCTTCGAGTTCGTAGTGTGTCAGCAGTGTCCGCCAGGTTGCGGGGGCGTCGAGGAGGGCGCGCCGCTTGCCGACCGGCGCGAAGTCATCGAGCACGAAATCCGGTCCATCTTCGGCGGTGAGCCCGGCGGCGGTCCATCGATCGAGTCCCTCCGTATAGGCCGAGTACAGCTGCATCGAGCGCAGGGGTTGAAATGGCAAATTATTGGCCGGGGCGTACATGATCTCCCACGGCACGACAGTCATTCCGTGTGGCGAGGTGCGTACGAGGTCGGCCCAGCCGACGGGCAGGCGAAGGCCTTCGAGGTTGCGCCTGGAGGCCTCCTTCAGCTCATGCCTTGTGCGGATCGGGTGGAGGAGCCGTCGAATATGAGTCGGGCCGGAAATTCCTCCGAGAACGGCACGGGGCAGTTCGGTCGGCGGTTTCGGCAGTGCCCCGGACAGCGATCCGATCAGCAGGGCGGCGACGCCGCCGGCGATCAGGCAAGCCTGGGCCGACCGGCGCGGGGCCGAGAGGGCGGCGACACCGAGCATGGCGACGACGAAGGGAACGAAGAGGTATTGATGGCCGTCCTGACGGACGAAGGCGAGACGAAAGTGCACTGCCAGAGAAGGGGCGAGCAGGGCTGCGGCGACAGCGAAGTCTGGTGATCGTCGTGCGCCGAGCAGACCGGCGGCAGCGTTAACGACGAGCAGGAAAAACCCAGCCAGCAGAGCTGGGTAGGGGCCGAGGATGCTGGCGGCTGCGGCATAGCCGACGACGATATCGCGGCTGTGTGCAACCCAGCTGATGAAGACCCCGGGGGTGGGAAAGAGAACGACGGCAAGGATGGCTACGGAAAGTATGGCGGTGCAGCCGGCGACGGCGGCTTCGGTTCTGGTTTGTCGGCGCCAGATCAGGGCGATTGCGATCAACACCGTGGCCATCGTAGCCAGGCCCAGTGACGCCTTGATCATCGAAGAAATGCCGGCTACGACGCCGGCAAATGCGGCGGACCAGAGAGCACCCGTTCGCACGGTGTGAACCAGGGCGGTCGCGACGACGAGGCAGACCCAGCCTTCAAATCGTAAGCCGACGGCGTGGCCGGCGATCCAGAGTACAGCGAAGGCGAGGGCTGCGACTGGGCGCCGATCGCGGAGAGTGAGGCCGATGACGGCAGCTATCAGCCCGGTCTGGAGGAAAACGCGGAAGGCTGCGGCGAGCATGAGATTGTGGCCGCTGTCTTGTGGAGTCGCAAGCCACCCCAGCGGACCATAGGTGAAGACCACGTCGCGTCCAAACGCCCACCCGTTTTCGGCCGCAACATTGACGACCCACTGCCAGCCGGCGTCGATGCCCGGCGGCCCGAACGCATACGGCGTGAACCTGAAAGTGAGCAGGCCCGCAGCCACCGCAGCAGTGATCCCCGCCGCCAGGCGAATACGTTCGGTAGAAAGGATTGTTCTTCTCAGCTTTTCGCCTCGTCCCCCCGATCTTCTCATGGCAGATTCATTGCCCGCGCTGTTTTGCTTGAGCATTCTTCGGGGCAGGGCCCAGTAGGCGGCACTCCTCGATGGCGCAGTTGGGGCCCCTGCCCCGAAGAATGCTATGAGGTAGGAAGATCTCCGTCACGATGTGCAACCAGATAGGCTTCAACCTCGGCGACGAGGGAGTCTGGGGTCGAAGCGCCGGCCGTGATCCCGACACATTGCAGCCCTTGCAACCACTCGACCTGGATGTCCTCCGGGTCCTGAATGAGGTGCGAGGGTTTGATCCTGGACGTGATCTCCCACAGGTGGTGGGTATTGGCGGATCGAGCCCCTCCGACCACCAGGATCATCTCCACCTCGGGGTCCTCGGCCAGGTCTCGCGCCGCCTCCTGGTTCTCCTTCGTCGCGTAGCAGATGGTATCGGCTCGGATCGTATTGGCATTGTGGCTTTCGATGTGCCGGACCGTGACCTCATAGTCGTCGGCGTTGAGCGTGGTCTGGTAGAAGATCCGGACTTCCGGGTAAACCGCCCAATCGACGTCCCGGGCGTTCTCGAGGGAAGAAATGATGTGGTAGGTCGCGGGATCGAGATCGTGGGTGTATCCAACGACCTCGCGGTGCTGCGTTTCGCCGATGAATACCAGGTGGTTTCCCTGCTCGAGAGCCTTGCGGCTCTCGCGATGGATGTCGTAGACGAAGGTGCAGGTCGTATCGAGCACGGACAGACCCCGTCGGTGTGCCTCTTTGTGGAAAGAGGCAGGCACTCCATGTGCGGAGAAGACAATCGTCGGTTCCGTCACCTCGTCGAGGGACTGCACGGTGCGCATTCCCATCGCCTCCATTTCGGACACCACTCGCTCATTGTGAACGACCTGGCCGAGGATAGCGCCGGAAAGACCTTCGGAGGCGAAGCGTCTGACCTTGATGTCGGCGATCCGAACCCCGGAGCAGAAGCCGTACTTGGCGGCTCGCTTGACCCTCATCAAAAGTATCCCCACGACCCAGGTTGATACCTTCCGCAGCGATTTGTTATTGAACCGCGAAGACGCGAAGAACGCGAAGATTGGGCACAAGACATAATTAAAAGAAGCTTTGCGCTCTTTGCGTCTTTGCGTTTCAAATGCCCTATTTGGCATTCTGATCGCCAATCACGCTCAACCTGACTCAGGTACATCGGCTTGCCCCGCACGTTGCACCGGTCGGTTGCGGCTGCCACAGCTCAGTCAACCGCCCGCAGTAGGCCCGCCAGCCGTTGTCGACGTCGACGATGGCATCGCCGCCGAGCTTAAAGAGCAAGCTGTCGGCGAGCACGATGGCGAGCATGGCCTCGACGATCACAGGCGCGGCGCCGACGGCAGTGACGTCGGATCGTTCCCACTCGGTGGTTGCCGCTTTGCCGGTGGCGAGGTCGACCGACGGCAAGCCGCGGCGCAGGGTCGAGATGGGTTTGAAGAACCCTCGGATGACGAGGTCGGCGCCGTTCGTGACGCCGCCTTCGAGCCCGCCCGCCTTGTTGCTCGTACGTTTCAGGCCGCCATCGGCGAACTCGTAGGGGTCGTGAGCCTTCGATCCGACGTCTCGCGGCGTCTCAAGGCCGGCGCCGATGGAAACCGCCTTGACCGATGGGATGGAGCAGACGGCCTGAGCGATCCGGCCGTCGAGCTTGCGATCCCAGTGGGTGTAGGACCCGAGGCCGGGGGGAAGACCGCGCACCACGGCGCCGACCACTCCGCCGAGAGTCTCTCCGTTCTCTCTGGCGGCGCGGACCTCGGCGACGAGTGGTTCTTCCTCATCGGGGCGTGGAGTCACCAACGGAGAGTTTTCGTCCACGTCTTCGAGATCCTGCCACGAAGGGGCGCCGTCGAGCACGACGTGGGGGCCGAGCGCAAGTACCGCAGAACGGAAGCTGACGCCGTAGCGTGCGAGCAGCTGAGCGCAAACCGCACCGGCTGCGACCCGCGCGGCCGTCTCGCGAGCCGATGCCCGCTCGAGTACGTTGCGCTGGTCGTCGAGCTGATCAGTGGCTACGCCACCCGAGAAGTCGGCGTGCCCGGGGCGTGGTCGTGTGACGGAGCGGGCGGCGGCCTTGTCGGGGTCGGTCAGCCACGGGTCCATCACCTCGCGCCAGTTCTTCCAGTCACGGTTGGCGACCTCGAGGACCAGGGGCGATCCGAGCGTGCGGCTGTTGCGCAGACCACCGGTGACTTCGACCTCGTCCCTTTCGATGCGCTGGCGACCGCCGCGGCCGAAGCCGTGCTGGCGGCGCTCGAGCCAGCGGTTGATGGCTTGGCGGTCGAGAGGAAGTCCGGCCGGCAGCCCTTCGAGGACAGCAGTCAGACCGGGACCGTGGCTCTCCCCGCCGGTGAGTAGGCGCAGGCGATTCATTTCCGCGATCCACCGCGCCAGGTGGCGGTGAGAGTCACCCAGCGCCCGGGCAGGGGAACCCCGTGCACCTCCGTGATGTCACGGTCGAAAAGATTCGCGGCCTCGAGATCAATCCACATCTGAGGCAGAATACGTCGTCCGAGGCGAAGATCCAAGGCAACCCACGAACCGCCGTCGACAGGGTCGCGGTAGGTAACGGCCCAACCGGCTCTCCAGGCTGGTGCGGGATGGAGGGCCCCGGTCCAGGCTGCCTCGAAGCGCGGGTGTGACAGTGCGTAGCGGGAGCGGACGGGGTCGACCTCGAGATTGGAGGACAGCCAGGTGACGCCGAAACGCTGCCAGGTGAAGGCGCCCGCAGCCGGCAGGGTGTAGGCGGCTTCGACTCCGTCGGTGGTCAGACGGCCGAGATTGGCTGCACGCCAGACGCCGTCGTCGCCGAGCAGATAGTCGATGACCGGGTCGGCCTGGCGCCTGAAAAAACTGAGACTGAAATCCGATCCTTCAAGGCCGATCTCGACCGTGTGACCGCGTTCAGGCTCGAGTTCTGGATTGCCTTCGGTCGAGGGTGATTGGTAGTAGAGATCGGTGAATGAAGGGGCTCGGAAGCTGGAACCGAGTGACCCGCGAACGGCGATTTTCGGTGAGATGCGCCACCTGCCGCCGATCGCGCCGGTCGTGATCTGCCCCCAGGGGTCCTGGAAGTCCACCCGGCCTTGCAGGGCGAAGGTCAAGGGGCCCTCAAAGCGGCCAATTTCAGCGAACAGGGCGTCGCGATCGCGATCGTGGTCTCCAAGGTTCGTCGACTCGATGTCGTCACGAGCAGTTTCTATCCCCGCCGCCCATCTCCAGCCGCGCCACCTGCCGTGCACGCCGAGGTCAAGGAGGGCGCCGGTCGTCACGTGGTGGTTGTGGAACCAGTCCGGCCGGTGGCGATCGAGGATGAAGTCGTCTTCATGTCGATCGAGGCGCAGGGCGCCGGTAAGAGCGATTTTGTGGCCTAGCTCGAACTCGGCGCCGATGGTCAGTAGTTCTCCTTCGGTCCGTTCTCTCTCGTCCGGATAGCGGGTGGAGTAGAACGCGTGGGCGCCGAAACGCCGCCGTCCCGCCATTGCTGCGATGTCGACCTTCGCGGTGTCGCCGGTCAGTGACCATCCCGCCGCCGCCTGGTTGACGTCGGCCTCGGTATTGTCCCGAAAACCGGTGTGAACCTCTCGCTCGGCCGCACCCCAGAGTCCTTTCCAGGACCCGGCGAGAGCGCCGCCCGCCAGGTCGTTTTCGCCGACTCGGATGTGCCCGGAAACCGGGTCCTGGACGCGGGTAACGATGTTGAGCGCACCGCCGAAGACGTCGGGTCCGTGCACCGCCGAACCCGGTCCGTACAGCACCTCGATGCGCTCTACCGCCGCCAGTGGTATGAAGAGGTCGAGATTGTGGTGGCCGGTCTGGGGGTTGTTGACGCGGATGCCGTTGACCATCACCACCGACTGCTCGAAGGTCGAGCCGCGCAGGTTGAGGTCGCCCTGGACGCCGCGCGCACCGCGGCGGGCGAGGCCGACGCCCGGCAGCACGGCGAGCAGCTCTTGAATGCTCTGGACCGGCAGCTGCTCGATCTCGGCACGGTCGATGACGATTTCCCGGCGTCCCACTGCCGCGGGATCGGAGGCCACACGGCTGGCAACGACCTCGGCCGTGCCGTGAAAGGTCCGGGTTTCGTGTCCGTCTTCGGCGGCGGCTGGGGTCCCTGATGCAAGCACCATCACCGCGACCGAGACGAAGGTTAAGGCTCTTCGAAACATGGGCGCGCATCATAACCGAGTCGCGGACAGAACCCAGCCCCGGCCTTCTGGGATGCCGTAGGACGGTCATCCCAGCGTCGCATGAGCAGCGCGGTCACGCGGGGGAGATTGGATCGTCTGCGATCACGCTGCACACGCGAGCGGCGGCCTCCTTCGCAGGCGGGTCGCCTGCTCCCACAACGTCGATTCGGCCCTATTGTGGGAGCAGGCGTCTCGCCTGC
>CAZCEX010000168.1:0-8399 GCA_964497785.1 uncultured Thermoanaerobaculia bacterium
AACGACGACGGTGATCATGATGGCGAATGGACGCCGGAGACCTCGGTAGCGTGCGTTGTCGATGCCGAGAGTCTGGAAGAGGCTCCACAGACCGTGGTAGAGATGAAGGGCGAGCAGCAAAAGGGCCACGATATAGGCGATCGCCACCGGGGTCTGTTGGAACCCGACGATCACGTTGTGGTAGGGGCTCAGGTGCGCGAAGTCCGGGTGTACCGAGCCGACCGTGAGGTGCAGCAGGTGGTACACAATGAACGCGGCGACAATGGGACCGCTCCAGACCATCGTTCGCGAGGCATAATCGACCCCAGGCGGATTGTAGACCTTGTACTTCACCGGCCTCGCTTGACGCGACTGCAGCCACACCTGCACCGCAGCGACCACGTGCACTCCGAGGCAGAACAACAGTACGAGTCTCACGCCCCAGAGGAAGGCCGGGCTGGCGTGCAGGAGGTGCGCATACCGGTCGATCTGGTCAGGGTCAAGGAAGATTTGGAGGTTGCCGAGCATGTGGCCGACGAGGTACAAGAACAGGATGATTCCCGTCACGGCCATCAAGTACTTCTTACCCAGCGTCGAACCGTACAATCCGACCGTGTCTTTCATGTGAACCATTCAACCCCTTTCCTGAACGGGGCCACGTCACAAAAGACCATGACCCTGCCTGCGATCGCTCGCCTGGGGATTGTACACCGCTCAATTCTCCTCTCAGCGTGTCACAAGGACCAGCAATGTCCGATGTCCTGACCCTCGCCCTTGGGCCGGCGGACGTACCCCAGGCATGCGTCGCCTGGGTCGTCGACCGCCTCCAGGAAAGCCCCGGTCTCGGGGTGCGGACCATAGTCACCGCGGACCCCATCGATGCCCTTCTCGGGAAGAAGATCGACGTGGCTCTCGTCGATGCTTTCACTGCAAAGACCACCACCCACAGCGAGACGATTGTCGCCGCGACCCTGCCGCGGCACCCGGCCCGAGATCAGGTTTTCGCCCAGCAAGGGGTCTTGCACCCTACGGATGCGAATCCGTTTGGAGTCCCGAGCGGCGCACGGGTCGGAGTGTCGTCGAGGCGACAGGCCGGACCGTTGCTCGCCTGCTGTGAGCAGACCGAGATCGTGGTCATCGACGGCGCAGTCGGCAACCCGCAAGAAAGCATCCTGGACCATGGCCTGCACGCGCTCATCCTCACGGAGCAGCAGCTCGAGGACCTCGACAGCAGCCAGGTCGACATCATTTCGATGCCCCCGGAGGTGCTGCTGCCGGCCCCGGCGCACGCGACATTCGTTCTCATGGCACACGCCAACGCACCATACCTGGAGATACTCCTGGGCCTGGACGACCCCTCGACCAGTCGATGTTCAGCCGCCGAACTCGAGCTCCTAAATTTGGTGGGACCACGTTGGCCCGCCCTCGGATACTTGGCGCAGGAGACTTCAGACGGCGCCATTCGCCTGTTGGCCAGCCTGTCATACTTGGAGGAGGACCTGCGCAGCGCAACCGTCACCAAGGTCGGCGCCGTCACCCCAGACCCTCTCGCAACCGCCCGAGCCTGCTTCGCCGCGTTTGAGGAGATCGGCATGAGGTAAGCGACCGTTCAGAGTCTATATACTCAACAAATGTCGACAGGGGACCTCAATCCGCGTATTTCGCAGCCCGTGGCCGGGATGGCGGCCCTGTTGGCCATCACCATCCTGTGGTTCGCACGCGACGTCATGACGATCGACGTCGTCCTGCGCTTCATATTGCCCGCCTTGTGGCTGACCGTCTGGTCTTTTGCCTGCTTCGGCGCCGGGTGGCCGGTTGTCGGGGCACTGCTCGGTCGTCTCGGCCGGCCTACGGTCCAGCTCGTCGTGGTCTTGGCCACCGGGGCGGCCGTGCTCGCCTTGTGTGGCGCCATTCTCGCCCTCGGGGGGTTCTTCGACCGCCGTCTCCTGGGCCTGATACTCGTCGCGGCGACCGTCGCCGGCCCGGTGGTCATGTGGAGACAGCGGTCCAACATCGAGTGGCTTCCAGCAGGGCTCAGGTCGCCAGTCACGACTCTGGTGCTCGTGCCCGCCGGCGCAACCCTCATCCTTCTGTCGACGCCTCCTGTCATGTACGACGTACTCCACTATCACCTCGCTTTTCCGGACCAGTGGCTCATTCACGGCGGCTTTGTCGAGTTCAGCCGAGAGTCCTTCTCCTACTACTCATCGGCCCACGGGTCGTTGTTCGCCTTCGCTTTGAGCACCGTCGGTCCCTGGGGCGCCAATGCCATCAATTGGTGGATGGCTGCAGTGGCCACCGTCACAGCCGCCACCTTGGGCGAACGGCTCGGCGGTCCACGAGCCGGCGCCTGGGCTGCGGCGTGCTTCGCCTGCACTCCGGCCACCCTCGAGATCGCCGGTTATGCTATTGCTGACCACGTCGTGGCCGGGTGGGCCGGTGCCGCCCTGGTCGTTCTCCTTTCCGGCGACAGGCGTGCACCGCAGCCAGGACGAGTTGCACTGGCCGCTGCGCTCGCAGCATCCGCCGCCGCAGCAAAGTACCTGGCGCTGGCGACGGTTCTCCTGCCGATCGCTCTCGTGACAATCGTCACGAGCTGGCGCGCAACATCAGGAAAACCGCGGCAACGTGCCGTTCTCGCCCTGATATTCGTCGTCGCGGCAACACTGCCGCTCGCCCCGTGGCTCGGGCGCAATCTGGTCTGGACCGGAAACCCCGTCTACCCCTACTTCACAGAAGTCTTCGGCGGTCCGCCCTCCGAGCTCAACATGGCGACCGAGATCGACCGCAACCTCGACCTGCCTGCAACCGCCGCTGGGCGAATCACGGCAGGGGTCGGGGCCCTGGCATGGCGCACCTTGAGACCGCGGGTCGAAGGCGGACTGCTCGGGCCCCACTGGCTCATCCTGCTGCCGCTCGCCATCGCTGTCGTGGGCCTGCGACCCGGAATGAGAACGGCACTTTGGACGGCAACGCTTTCCGGGCTGCTCGCCTGGGGTTTCCTGGTCCAGTACGCCCGGTTTCTCCTACCCGTTTTGATCCCCGCCGCCGCACTCTCCGGCGCTGCCGCAGCAGCGCTCACCCGTGGAGTTGGCAGGGTCTCGAATTTCGCCTTCTGCACTCTGTTGGTGGGCATTTTCGCCTGGAACTCGAGCGTCGTCGCGTCGAAGCTCAACCTCGATCGCCTGGCCGTTGTCACCGGGCGTATGGGCGAGGATGACTTCCGAGCGCGGTGGTTCGACGCGGCGCCCGCGACGGACTTCGTCGCTCGAAGCCTGCCCGCCGACGCACGCATTCTGCTCGTCGGCGAGGCGCGTTCGTTCGGGCTCAAGCGAGCAGCCCTCGTCGAGGACCCCTACCGCACGCCGCTGCTGGTCGAGCTGGCGTCGCGATCAGCCTCAGCCTCGAGTCTGGCAGAAGCCATCCGTGCCCTCGGCGCCACCCACCTGCTGGTCAATCAAAACGAAATGCCACGGTTTGCACGGGTCCGGAAGGTCCCCGACTACTTCACCGGCGCCTCCGCCGACCAGCGCTCCATCATTGCCGCTTTCTTCGAGCACTACGTCGAACGGCTGTACTCACACGAAGGCGTCTGGGTCGGCAGGATCAGGGGGACTCCGGAAACGGTGCAACCTCAGGATACAGATCGAGAAAATAACGAGTCGAAAGGCTCGAAGCAGGAATAGCCGCCCCATCTGGGGTGGCAAACCACACCCGGTAGCGGTCGAAGTCCAGGAAGTTCATCGGGTTACTCACGAAATCGTTGCGGATCCACACCGCGAACTGACTGAACCGGTCGAGATACTTCGCCAGATCCTCGCCACACCTGTGGTCGGGGAGCAGACTGAGGCTTTCGCCGTTGTCTACAGCGCGGTGGATCTGGTAAGCGTTGAGAGACACACCGTCGGCGTCGAGGACCTGAGTCGCATTCATCGGATCGAACAGGGTCCAGCGCCTCTCGTCACGCAGCCAGGCCTCGACGACCTCGTGGCCTCGTATCGTGACACAGCGGGCTGGCGCCCCGAAGCTCGCGATCGACTGGACGAGCACGAACGAGTATTGAGCGCAAAAGCCGCCCGTGAACCCATCGCGAATATCACGCAGAATCACCCGTGCATCCGGGGGAGGATACGGATCGGGCCGTCCCGGTTCCCACTGATCGCGAACCCAGCGCATCAGACTCCGCCACGCCTCTTCGTCGCTCACCGCATCCGCAACGACACCGTCGAGGCCTTCCCCGTAGCGCAGGTCCCGGAGTGCATCTGGAGGGTCAAAAGCGAACCGGAGCCGGGGCATGTGCACCACATCCGCCGGTTCGAGGAACAGGTGGACCGCCAAAGGGGGGACGTTTTCGGACCCCGATGACGCCGACGGCGCCGCCTCCAGCCCCCGCAGCACACGCCAGCCAACAGCAAGGCAAACGACCAACCCAAGAGCGAAGAAGAGCACGAGCAATCGGCGATCGGCGATCACGCCTACTTCACCCGAATGACTTTCTTTTTCAGGAGAGAGTGAATCGTGAGACGGTGGTCGGTCGAAGAGCCGGGCAACATCTTGAGGATCTCCGCCACCGTATAGCCCCCGGTGACTCTCGACATGAGGTAGCCCTCTTCGAGGCTGCACGAGATCTCTATCAACTGCTCGGGCGAGACCGCTACTTCGAGCACAGAATCGTCACTGAAGCCGAGATTGGCTTTGGCTTTTTCTATCTGACCTCTCAGACCCATCGCTTGCTCCCGGGCCTCTCGGATACCACCGAAAGACTCCATCAGACTGTCGATCTTGCGCACCGCCGCGATGTAGTCCTCTTTCGCGAGCGCCCGCTCGGCATCCTTCAATATCATGCGCCACGAACCACTGCCGATCCCCGGGATCGGTTTCTCGTCGGCGGTCCCAGGAGCAACCTCGAAGAGTCCATTCTGAGTGCCCTGGAATACGAACTGGAGGACGAAGAACGGGGAGGTCTTGTTCTCCAAGGCGATGTCCTCGATGCTGTTATTGCCGTCGATCCCGCGCAGGATAGACAACGATTCCCGGTCCATCTGACGCACATCCGGGGCCCGCACCAGGCGCGGAACCCAGGTGTCCTCGGCGATGACCTGTCGGCTTCGAGTCCACTCGTCGCGACGTCGAACTCCCTCCATGATCAGCATGTCGACCGACAGATCGAGCGGTTCAAATTTCTTACCCGGCAGGATGTCGCTGAGAAAACGAAACTCACCTTCATCCCACATGAACATCTCGTAGATACTCTCTTCGGTCTTGGCGATGAGAATGCCGCCGAGCTCGTCGCGCGTCATGCGCCCGATGATCACGAGCAGCTCACCGAGAAGCGCCCCGTGACGGTCCTGCATGTCGAGCAGTTCCTGGAGCTCGTTCTCCTCGACATACCCCCACCCGACAAGGTAGTAACCGAGAAACTCCTTCGGGTTCTCTGAGGACGACGCGACGACGTTTCCTTCACGAAAATAGATCTTCTTGCTAAACGGCTCGCCTTCGATCACCAGGGATCCGGTCTGCCGGCTCTGAGCGACCCACTGGAGCAGGTCGGGCAGGGGCATGGTCCGGAGGTTGCCGCTGATCGACACTCATTCCCTCCTCGACGTTCTCAGGGTGGTCACGAGTTGCCGCGTTGTGAACCACTGCGAACCAAGGCCTTCGCCGGTTGGCCCTTTCCCCGCTGGACTTTTTCACTTTCCAGCTCGCTGCAGGCCAGATCTTGCCAGTCAGCCTGCTTTTCGCGGGCCGCGTCAAGCACTCTGATCGCGGCGGGCTCGTCGGCGAGTTCTTCCCGCAAGATCCGCACGGCCGCGGCCACATCGCCATAGCCGACGAGGAAGGCTCGCCGGGCCTCCTCCGTCGACAAACGCAGTCGTTTTCGCTTCGAGTCGGCATCGTCGGCACATTTCATCACCGAGGACGTGCGCACCAGTCGCTTGAGGTCACCCAGTGTCTGGGCAAGGTGGGCGTCAACGGCCTCGAGGCACGAGTCTTCATCAGTCCAGGAGGAACGCACGATCTCCCACGTGGCTCCGTCGATCAACGACAGCTCGACGCCGAGATTCTGTGCTTGAACCTCGCTTGGGGTCATGGGGACCGGCGTCGGCTCTTGAGCGGTCTTCCTGGGAAAGAATGTCGGTGTACCCGTCGGCAACACCCGCTGTTGCGCTTCACCCACACCGACCGCCATCAGGACCGAGCATCCAAGACACATTGCACAAAGAGAACTGCTTCGGCTCATCTCCTGCCTCCGGCCCATGAGTTTATAGCACCACGCCGCCGTCCCGCTACCGTATTGGCCCTTGACGGGATCCAAGCCCATAGTCTCCCACTATGGTCCATTCGCGAAGTGTGATGAGGTACAATCTTCGCGTGAACGATATGTCGCCAGACAACGTTGCGGCTCAGGATGCCGTTTACTCCGCCAAGTTTCTGGCCGCTGAGGGCAAGGCCGAGGAAGCGATCGACCTCTTCGAGCAAAACCTCAAGGCTCTCTCCGAAGGCACGATCGCCGACCGCCGGGTTGCCGCCTCGGCCTTCTCCTACTACGGCCTGTGCGTAGTGAAGGTCCGCCGCCGCTACGCCGAGGGCGTCAAGTATTGCCAGGTCTCTTTGCGCAGCAACCCCCTCGACCCCGACCACCGTGCCAACCTGGCCATGGTGTACCTGGAACGCGACGACCGGGCTAAGGCGGTCGAGACCCTCAACGCCGGCCTTCGCCTCGATTCCCGCAACCGCAGGATCAACCACGTCTTAGACGTCATCGGCCGGAGGCGCCCGCCGGTCCTCCCCTTCTTGTCTCGCAACAACCCGCTCAACGTCTGGCTCGGAAAGAAACGAGCTGCGGGCAAGTAGGATTCGGCCAGCGTCGTAAAACTCAGGCAGCAGCACCACACCGGAGCTTGTCAGTCAACCTACGTGGGAGTATGCTACGGCTCGCGACCTCGCCCGGCCCCTCAACGGCGGGCCGAGGCGATATGGCAGAGCGCTTCCGCGCCGCCCTTATGGAGGTTCCCCATGACACAACGACCGATGGTCATGATCGACGGCAATGAGGCTACAGCTTCCGTCGCTCACCGCATCAATGAAGTGTGCGCCATCTACCCGATCACACCCTCGTCCAACATGGGCGAATTTGCGGACGAGTGGTCTGCCCAGGGCAAGAAAAACATCTGGGGCATTGTCCCGGACGTTATCGAGATGCAGTCCGAAGGCGGCGCTTCGGGCGCCGTGCACGGCGCCCTCCAGGCCGGTGCACTGACGACCACTTTCACTGCTTCCCAGGGCTTGCTCCTGATGATCCCGAACATGTACAAGATCGCCGGCGAGCTGACGTCGACCGTCTTCCACGTGTCGGCCCGCACCATCGCGACCCACGCGTTGTCGATCTTCGGCGACCACTCCGACATCAACGCCTGCCGCCAGACCGGGTGGGCCATGCTCGCATCGGGTTCGGTGCAAGAAGCGCATGACTTCGCGTGCATCTCCCAGATGGCCACGCTGTCGAGCCGCATTCCTTTCTTGCACTTCTTTGACGGTTTCCGGACCTCTCACGAGGTCTCGAAGATGTACGTCATCAACGACGACGAGCTGCGCGAGATGATGGACGAGGATCTGATCCGCGCCCACCGCGAGCGCGCGCTGAGCCCCGATCAACCGGTCGTCCGGGGTACGGCTCAGAATCCAGACGTCTTCTTCCAGGCGCGTGAGGCCATCAACCCATATTACGAAGCCTGTCCCGGCCACGTCGAGAGAGCAATGGAGAAATTTGCCGAGGTCACGGGACGCCGCTACCTGCCCTACGAGTACGTCGGCGATCCCGAGGCGGAGTACGTCATCGTCATCATGGGTTCGGGCGCCGAAGCCGTGCACGAGATGGTGGACTGGCTGATGGAGCGCGGCGACAAGGTCGGCGTGCTCAAGGTCCGGATGTACCGCCCCTTCGCCGCCGAGGCGTTTCTCGAGGCGATTCCAAAGACCGTCAAGGCCATCGCAGCGATGGACCGTACAAAGGAGCCCGGCAATGTCGGTGAACCGATGTACATCGACGTGCTTTCCGTGCTCGCCGAAGCCCGCGCCGAAGGGCGCTATCCCTTCGCCAGCGAGCCGATCCTGGTCGGCGGCCGTTACGGCCTGTCCTCCAAGGAGTTCAACCCGCCGATGGTCAAGGCCATCTTCGACAACCTGGCCGCCGAGAAGCCGAAAAACCACTTCACCGTCGGCATCGTCGACGACATTTCCCATACTTCTCTCGAAGTCGACGATGACTTTGACATTGCCCCCGAAGACGTCTTCCGCGGCGTTTTCTTCGGCCTCGGCTCGGACGGCACCGTCGGCGCCAACAAGAACTCCATCAAGATCATCGGTGAAGAGACCGACAACTTCGCCCAGGGCTACTTCGTCTACGACTCGAAGAAGGC
>CAZCEX010000169.1:0-8381 GCA_964497785.1 uncultured Thermoanaerobaculia bacterium
CGGCTCTTTCGTATGCCTGCGCCAGAGCAACCGGGTCGAAGGGTTCGCGTAGGATACCGGCTGACGGCGAGGCGTGTTTACACTCGGCGAGCAACCTCAGGCTGTCACCTTTGAGCGCGCTCCGAAGGGACCGCAGGCCGTCTTTACGTCGGACGTCCACCGCCTGTCGAGCCGCGTTTTCGAGGTCTGCTCGCACGGGGTTTCCCGCCATCCGCCGCTCAGCGGCAGCAACGATACGATCGAGAACGGTTTCAGCCATGGTCTGCCAGCTCCTGTGACCGGGCAGCGAGCCGTTCGAGCATCACCAGGGCCGCGCCTGAATGCAGAACATCTCTTGCTGTCGCCAACCCGGTTCTGAGATCGTCGGCGCAGTCGCCGACCACGAGGGCGGCGCCCGCGTTGAGAGCCACGGCTTCCGAAGCCGCCGATCGTTCCCCGCCGGAGAGAACATCGCGGAGTCGGCGAGCATTGAAGGCGACGTCGCCGCCCCTCAGGGAGTCCCCATTTGCGGAATCGGCACCGAGCTTTACGGGGTCAACCATCGATACACCGATCACCTCACCATGCCGAACCTCGACCACCCGCGTCGGCGCCTCCACCGACAGCTCATCGAGCCCGTCATCCGAATGAACAACCAGGGCATGAGCGGCGCCAAGCTCGGCCAGAGCTGAAGCCACCAGGTCCTGAACATCACGACCCCAGACGCCGACGACCTGTCGGACGACGCCTGCAGGGTTGGTGAGTGGGCCGAGCAAATTGAAGACCGTGCGCACCGAGAGGGCGCGACGCACGGGCATCACAGCCTTCATCGCCGGGTGCAGCCGCGGCGCGAACAGGAAGGCGATCCCGACCTCGTCGAGCAAACTGCCGAGAGCGATATGGTCCAGCTCGAGCACCACGCCCAGGGCCTCGAGCACATCCGCCGAGCCACAGCGTGAAGAGACCGACCGGTTGCCGTGCTTGGCCACCGGAATGCCGGCCGCGGCAGCCACCAGGGCCGACGCCGTCGAGATATTGATGGTATCGGCGCCGTCACCGCCAGTGCCACAGGTGTCAACGGCACGGCCACCAGCTGCGATCGTCACCCTCCTGACCCTGTTTCGCATGGCCGCTGCTGCGGCTGCAACCTCGGTTGCCGTCTCACCCTTGGCCCGCAGAGCCACGAGCATGCCAGCCATGACCACCTCGGGAACCTGGCCGTCCATCATGGCTCCGACGAGCGCAGTCATCTCGTCGGCGCCGAGATCGTCTCCCGACAGCAATCGCGTCAACATCGATTTCAGGTTGACAGTCTCCATGGCCACCACCTGTCACTGCCCGGGAGAAGGAATGGTCTTAACGAGCTTGTTCTCCCATTCGGGCTTGAGGGCGACACCGGCGTGGCGGAGGAACCTCGCCAGAATGTCCATGCCACAGTGGCTGAGGTAGCTTTCCGGGTGGAACTGAACACCAAAATGGGGAAAGCGGCGGTGCTCGAGAGCCATCACCAGACCATCGGAAGTCCACGCCGTGATGCGCAGTTCATGCTCGTCGACTGTTTCCCGAGCAACGATGAGGGAGTGGTACCGCGTCGCTTGGAAAGGATCCTGCAATCCGGCGAATAGCGTGCTTCCGTCGTGGTGGATCAAGGATGTCTTCCCGTGCACCGGTTCGGGCGCCCGTTCGACGCGCGCACCGTGGACCTGGCCAAGCGCCTGCTCGCCGAGGCAGATTCCGAGCAGGGGCAGGTCGTCCGCGGCGCGGATCAGGTCGAGGGTCACTCCTGCCTGCTCCGGGGTTCCCGGTCCTGGCGAGATGACGATGGCCTGCGGGCGCAGGGCCAGCAGCACCGCCGGTTCCTGATCGTCATTTCGGATGACCCGGACCTCAGCACCCGAGATCTCCCGCAGCTCCTGCACCAGGTTGTAGGTAAAGGAGTCGTAGTTGTCCAGCATCAGGATCATCTTTTGCCTCCACCTGAGCCGGCGCCCACCGCCTCTGCCATCGCCACGGCACGGGCAAGGGCCGATGCCTTGTTGCGGCACTCCTCGAGCTCGGATTCAGGGACCGAGTCGTAGACGATACCGGCGCCGGCCTGGATGTGCATCACGCCTCCGCGTTCAACACCAGTGCGGATCGCGATGCAGAAATCGAGACTGCCGTCAGCGTCCACATAACCCACTGCGCCGCCGTAGACGCCGCGCCGCACATCCTCGAGCTCGTCGATGATCTCCATCGCCCGCACTTTCGGCGCCCCGGACAACGTCCCAGCGGGAAAACACGCAAAGAGCGCGTCCCAACCGTCGAGGTCGGCGGCCAACTGACCCTCCACCTCGCTCACCAGGTGCATGACGTGGGAGTAGCGCTCGACCTCCATCTCACGGGTAATGCGCACGCTTCCCGCCTGAGCCACGCGACCGACATCATTGCGTCCGAGATCGACGAGCATCACGTGCTCGGCCCGCTCTTTGGGGTCGGCGAGCAGCTCGGCCGCCAGCGAAGAATCAGTAGCCGGGTCGTCACCTCGAGGCCGGGTCCCGGCGATCGGGCAGGTCGACACCACGCCGTCACGCACCCGGACCAGCATTTCCGGGCTCGAGCCAAAAATGCGGGCCTGACCGGTATCGAGGAAGAACATGTAGGGCGACGGGTTGGTCAGGCGCAACATGCGGTAGGCCTCTGCCGCTGTACAACGAGGCACTCTCCGCCAGCGGCGCGAGAGCACGACCTGGAAGATGTCGCCGGCGAGAATATACTCCCGCGCCGCCCCGACGCCCTCGAGGTATTGCTCGCTCGACGGGGTTGCCGCCCAACCGGGCCACGGATCCGCATCGGGCTCAGGGATGGCGTGTGGTTGCGGCCCTCCTCCACCTTCGTCGAGGCCGTCCCGCAGCGCGGCCAACCGGCCCATGGCCGAGAGCCACGCCAGCTCCGGATCGTCGCCGACCCGGGCCAGGGCCACCAGCAGGAGGCGTTGGCGGGCTCGATCGAGGGCCACGACCCCGTCGTACAGCCCGAACCAGGCTTCCGGCAGCCCTGTCTCGTCCCGCGCCGTGTCCGGGATGGTCTCGAGGAGCCTGACCGCGTCGTAGCCGACGTGCCCGACAGCACCGCCGGAAAAAGGAGGCAGGTCTTCGACCGGCGCCACCTTTCCCGCCGCAGTGAAGCGACGAAGCACATCGAGAGGCTGCCCGTCGACCAGCGTCCCGTCGACGAAGGCCTGACCACCGCGAATTTCGACGATCCGCCATGGGTCGACCCCAATGAAGGAGTAGCGGGCCACCCGCTCGCCCCCCTCGACACTCTCGAGGAGAAAGGGGTTGCGGCCGCTACGAGCCAGCCGGGAAAATACGGTAAAGGGCGTCACCGTGTCAGAGGTCAACTCGTAGACGAGCGGCACCACATCATGGTCGTGAGCCAACTCGAGATACCTTTCCTTTCGGGGCCGGGCCCCCTTCAACCTCTCCATGGCGCGCTCCCTTCTCGACGTGGCCCGCTATTTTGCACGAGGACGCCCTCGTAATCCAGCGGCAACGCCAGGTGGCCACTACTTCTTGCAGAAGAGGTACACCCCGAGCCCGACGAGGACCACGGCGAAGATCTTCTTGAAGCCGGCGGTCGAAACGTGCTCGACCAGGCGGGCGCCGACCTGCGCCCCCAGGACACCGCCGAGGCCGAGCAGGAGACCGAGGCGCCAATCAACATTGGCCAGCTTGCCGTGTGCCGCCAGAGCGGAGACGGAGATCACCAGAATCGCCAAGAAAGAGGTTCCAACGGCCCGCTGCGCCTCAAACCCCAAGAACAGCAGCAGCGGCACCATGATGAAACCGCCCCCAAGGCCGGTAAAGGATGCCGCGATGCCGATGAGAACCCCGATCGCCACATAAAGTGCGTGCTGCACATTTGCCCCCGTCACCACATTGTGCCGGACCCCGCGATGGAGGAGTCTAGCCTCAGAACCCTTCCCGATTTTGAAGAGGACCGATCCGCCCTGAGATCGTGGCGAAGAACTGCATCGTCTCCACAACAACAGGATCGGCGATGAAGTAAAAGACCCTATTCCCTTGCCGTTCTCGACCAACCAACCGTGCCATCTGCAGCTGCTTGAGCTGCTGCGAAATGGTGCTCTGTTTGCCGCCGGTCTGCTCGACCAGATCGTTGACGCACATTCTTTCGTTGCGCACGAGCACGCACAGGAGCTTGAGCCTGATCGGGTTGGCAAAATGGGCGATAAAGTCCCGCATCATGACGCACGATTGCCTGTCCGACATGCGGTCGTTGAAATCGTCAAAAAACCGATTCGAATCTTTCATATCTTCATTATATTCAGAATATTCGATAGATGCAAACCCAATCTCTGGCCGGCCGGCCACCCGATTCGAGTCGGCGCCCCGGGCCTGACAGACTTGCTGGTTGAAAACGTTCTGTGCAACGAAAAGGAGGAAGAGACTGACGCACCCCGCGACGATCGGCGTGAGAACCCAACCCCCGGCGATGCCGCCGAGAACGCGGTATCGGATCCCTCGCCCCCCCTTGATGAGACCAATCCCGAGCACAGCGCCGACGACCGCCTGCGAGCTCGAGACTGGAACCAGGGGGAAGGCCGGCAGGCCATGAGTTGTCAGCCACCCTCCGAATCTCGCCGAAGCGAAGAGAAACAGAACGATCGCCTGAGAAAGCACGACAACCAATGCCGCCATGGGCGAGATCTTCATCAGGCTCGCGCCGACAGTATCCATGACTTTCTGAGAGTACGTAAAAATACCTACGGCGATGGCGAGGCCACCGATGAAGAAGAGGATCTGGGCGCTCGACACGGTGACAATTCCGAACAATCTCAGGCTGGAAAAAGGCGCCGCCGGCACGAACACTCCCATAACGTTGGCGATGTTGTTCGCACCCAGGCTGAAGGATCCGAACGCCCCAACCAGGATGAGTCCGGCACGGGTCAACGAATCCAGACGCAGCATGGGTACGAGTCCGCGATTGACCGCGGCGCGCGCGCCCACGAAGAGCACCGCCGCAATGGCGCCGGCAAGCACGGGGCAGACGACCCACGTCGAAACGATCGTACCGAGGGTCTCGGCGTCGGTCGGCGACCCGGAGAAGATGTTCCAGCCGATGATCGCACCGACGACCGCCTGCGAGGTCGATACGGGGAGCTTCCACCTCGTCATCCAGAAGACCGTCAGTCCGGCAGAGAAAGCAACCACAAACGACCCTGCAAGGGCGTTGACGGCGCCGAGCTTGCCGAGCGTTTCGGTAGCGCCGCCGCCACTGACGACGGCGCCAACAACGACAAAAAGCCCGGCGACCGCCGCCGCGGTCCTGAACCGGACCATCTTTGATCCGACGGCGGTTCCAAAGACATTCGCCGCATCATTTGCACCCAGCGACCACCCAAGGAAGAGACCGCTCGAGAGAAAAAGCAGGATCACAAACAAGCCTTCGTCGCCGCCGTCATCCTCAGAGGGTGCGTTTGATGGTGGAGATCGCCAACCGATCGGCGACGCCCTGCGCCTCGTCAGCGATCCTGTCGATGTTGACGACGAAGGTCCGCAGGTGGACCTTGCGGGCCAGATCAAGCTCATCGGACTGGAAGATCTTCCGTTTCAGACGATCGCCGACCCGATCAGCCTCCTTCTCGTAGAAAAACACCTTGTGAAGGTGGTCCTGGACGGCACTGAGATCCTTGAAGTAGGCCCGGGTTGCGGCGACCGCGACCTCGGCGCCGAGGGCCGCCACACGAGTCAGCTCGGCAAACTCCGGGTGGATCTCCTCGGGAATACAGGGGCATTCGACGTCGAATTGCTTGAGGGTCTTCTTGGCGCGGTCGATGACGTCGTCCACCCGCTCCAGGAGACCCAAAACGTCGCCTCGGTGCTCGGGGATCAGCGAGTTGCTGTAGAGGCTAGTCTCAATGCCACGTCGCAGCTGATCGGCCTTGTTTTCAAGCTCGCGGATGGCCTCGATGCGATCACAGAAACTATCTGCGTTGGCGCCCAGGTAGTCCTTGATCCCTTCCGCAAAGACCAGCATGCCTTGACTCACAGTGTCCAGGTATTCGTCGACGCTCTTTTCGAGCTTTTTGGTCGTCCTGAAGAACATCGGCATTGCCCCCTTACTCCTGCATCGACCGGTAGTGGTCCCATTCCCAGGCGTTCCACCACTCTCGTTCGATCCCTTCACAGGTGTCGCCAAAGGCCGAGCAGGCCATGCACCCGTCGCTGCGAAATAGATTCTCGTCGTCCAGCGGCGGCCACCGGTCGACCAGTTCCTCCGCCGCCAGGCGGACCCTCCGCTGCTCGGCGTTTTCCGGCCGCCCGGCCAGATCGACGACGCCGTTGCGAAGGAGGCGTTCCGATGCCTCGGGCAGCAATACGCTGTTTTCCTTGTCGATGTGCAGCAACAAAAGGCCGGACAGCTGCTCCGCGGCGGCTGCAGTCCCTTCGTTCTCATCGGCTTGTTCCAGGGACCGGACAAGGTTTTGGCCCTGCTGGTGCTCTCGGGAGAGCACCAGCAGCGGTCCGCGGTCCGAAGGCACATCGGCTCGGCCCACGAGCGCTGGAAAGAGGATTTCCTCCTCCTGGCAGTGGTGCAGCCCTCCCACCCATTCCTTGAAGAAATCGACGAAGACGGCCCTCGCCCCCGGTTCTTTTTCCTGGCCTTCACGCGACCAGCGAACGAGCACGCCGGCGATACGCTCAATCACGTCGTGCTCGTCGCGCAGCTGCCGGATGACGGCCAGCGCCGCGCCCTCAATCACCGGCCACCTCCGATGTCACAACATCTGCGGAACCAGGGCCTCGCGGGTCAGCCACAGCTTCAACTCGCCCGTCCTGCCACCGCACCGCCTGGACGAGGCCGATCGCATCACGCTGTCTGATGGTGTGGCCCCTTCTTTCGAGCTCGGCAGCGGTCTCCGGCGACAACGCATCGGCTTCCGTCCAGATGGCGTCCGGCCGCCACTGGTGGTGGATGCGCGCGCGGTCTACCGCGGCCTGGAGCGGGTCGTGGTCGACGATGACGTTCAACAGCACCTGAGCCGTGCCGGTCGGTATGCGCGAACCGCCCGGCGCCCCGAGGGCGAGCACCACGTCACCTTTCCACGCCACCGTCGGAGTCATCGAGGACAGCATGCGTTTGCCAGGTCCGACCGCGTTCGCCTCGCCCTGAACGAGACCGTACTGATTGGGTCTGCCCGGCTCGGCCGCAAAGTCGTCCATCTCGTTGTTGAGAAGGAACCCTGTTTCGGGAACCAGGAGCCCACAGCCGAAGCTGCCGTTGAGAGTAGTTGTCAGCGCGACGACATTGCCCTCGTCATCGACAACCGACAGGTGGGTCGTCTGATCACTCTCGAGCCCGCCCGGTGATGACCAGGGGAATACATCCGCCGACGGTGTCGCCGCGGCGAGGTCGATCTCGGCACTTCTCGCATCGAGCCACGGTACCGCTAGCAGATCGGCCTCGGTTGCGACGGTGGATGCGGGGTCACCAAGCAGAAACCGATCGGCGAACGCGCGTCGCCAGACCTCTGCAAGGAGGTGGGCCCGATCGGCGCCGAAGCGGGGTTTCTGGCCCCACGACAGGCGATCCAGTAATGCGCAGGTCTGAGCGAGGATGACGCCACCCGAGGACGGCAGCCCCATCGAGGCCACCTCCCAGTCGAATGCAGAAAAAAGCACCGGCTCACGCCAGACGGCACGATATTCCCGCAAATCGGCCGCGGTGAGAAGGCCGCCATGTCGAGATGATGTACGCACGACCGCGTGCGCGACAGGACCCGTCATGAGAACCTCCGGCCCGTGGTCGGCATACGCCTGAAGGGTGCGAGCGAGGGCAGGGATTCGCATTCGCGAACCCTTGAGGGGTGGAGAACCGCTCGGCAGCCACACCGCGGCCGTTTCAGGGAATCGTTCCAGCAGGCCACGGCTCGCCGTCAGCGACGCGGCGAGCCGCTGGGTCACGACGAAACCGTCGCGGGCCAGCGCAACCGCAGGTCGAACCACGCTCTGCCAGGGCAGAGACCCGAGACGCTTATGAAGCTCGTAGAGGCCTGCGGGTGTGCCTGGCACTCCCGTCGCCAGGGGACCGACAAGGGAAAGTTCATTGTCCGCCCGGCCGTTTTCGTCGAGGTACATTCCCGGAGTCGCTCCGCCGGGAGCGGTCTCTCTGAAATCGAGGGTACGAACCTCCCCACCGAGGCGAATCACCGCGAAACCCCCTCCCCCGAGGTTGCCCACAGTCGGGTGGACCACTGCCAGAGCCAGGGCCGATGCAACAGCCGCATCGACGGCATTGCCCCCTGCCCGCAGGATCTCGATGCCCGCCCGGGTCGCGTCGGGCGCCGCAGTGGCAACCGCCCCGCCGGTCCCCGCCACCGCAGGGGGATGGGCGGACCA
>CAZCEX010000170.1:0-8356 GCA_964497785.1 uncultured Thermoanaerobaculia bacterium
CCTCAGCGGCACGGGAGTATCCGACTACGGCGACATCCTCTTCATGCCGATCACCGGTGAGGTTCAGTTCGACAACGGCCACGGCGATTCGCCGGATGAGGGCTACGCTTCACGCTTTGACAAGGCGACCGAAAAAGCGGCCCCGGGCTGGTACGCGGTGCACCTTGAGGACTACGGTATCGACGTCGAGCTGACGGCCACCGAACGCGCCGGTTTTCACCGATACCGGTACCCGCAAGGGCAAACAGGCCACCTCATCATCGACCTCGAGCACCGCGACCGCGTCATCGACTCCGGCCTGCGCCTCGTCGGCGATCGTGAGGTCGAGGGTTGGCGCCGCTCCAACGCCTGGGCCCGGGACCAGGCCGTCTACTTCGTTGCGCGCTTTTCCCGACCGTTTTCGGAGACGACCTTAAAATCAGGAGACATTCTCGATTCAGGCGCCACCGAAGCATCGGGCGCCACGGTCAAAGCAGCCTTGTCATTCGGCGACTCGGGCGGAGAGCTGCTGGTCAAGGTCGGCATCTCCGCAGTCGACATCGACGGCGCCCGCCGCAACCTCGAAGCCGAAATGCCGGGCTGGGATTTCAACGCGACCCGGGCCGCCGCAGACGATGCCTGGAACGACGCCCTGTCGGTTATCGAGATCGACGGCGGCACCCCCGACCAGCGAACGATCTTCTACACCGCCCTTTACCACAGCATGCTGGCGCCGAATGTTTTCTCCGACGTCGACGGGCGTTACCGGGGCATGGACCGACAAATCCACCAGGCCCAAAATAGACGCCACTACACCGTCTTCTCGCTCTGGGACACCTTCCGGGCGACCCACCCCCTCTTCACGATCATCGAGCCGAGACGCACGGCCGAGTTCATCAACACCTTCCTTGCCCAGTACGAACAGGGCGGTCGCCTGCCGGTGTGGGAACTCGCCGGCAACGAGACCGACTGCATGATCGGCTACCACTCGGTGTCGGTCATCGCCGACGCCTATATCAAGGGCATTCGGGATTTCGACGCTGATCTCGCCTTGGAGGCGATGGTGCACAGCGCCACGACCGACCTCTTCGGCCTCGACGCCTACCGGCGGCAAGGCTTCATCGGTGCCGACGACGAGCCAGAGTCGGTGTCGAAGACCCTCGAGTACGCCTACGACGACTGGTGCATCGCCCGGTTGGCCGAGGTTATGGGCAACGAAGAGACCGCTCGCGAGTTCGACCGTCGCAGCCAGGGCTGGCGCCACCTGCTCGACCCCGAGACCGGCTTCATGAGGGCCCGCCTTAACCAACGCTGGATCTCGGACTTCGACCCACGCCGAGTGGACCTCAACTACACCGAAGCCAACGCGTGGCAATACAGCTTCTTCGTTCCCCACGACCTGGAGTCCCTGATCGACGAACTCGGGGGAGACGAGGCTTTCGTTGCACGCCTGGACGCCCTCTTCAGCGCCGACACCGAGACAACGGGACGCGACCAGGCCGACATCACAGGGCTCATCGGCCAGTACGCGCACGGCAACGAGCCGAGCCACCACGTCGCCTGGCTCTACCACTTTGCGGGCCAGCCCGGGAAGGGCCAGCGGCGAGTGCACGAGATCCTCGACACCCTCTACACCGCCACCCCAGACGGCCTCAGCGGCAACGAGGACTGCGGTCAGATGTCGAGCTGGTACGTTCTCAGCGCGATGGGCATCTACCCTGTCAGCCCCGGCAGCCCGGACTACGTGATCGGCGCGCCGCTGTTCCCCCAGGTCACGATCCATCTCGAGGACGGCGCCACCTTCATCACTCGCAGCACGGAATGTCAGGGCACCCCCGTCATCCAATCTGCCCGACTCAACGGCCAGAATCTCTCACGCAGTTTTCTCCACCATCAAGAGATCACCGCCGGAGGTCTGCTCGAACTGAAACTCGGCGATCCGGACACTTCCGAATGGGGATACAAACCCGCCGACCGACCACGCTCCAGGGTGGAGGGCGTTCAGGTGGTGCCCGCGCCCTACGCCGTCACGACCGCAGACACCTTCCGTGAGCACCTGACCATCGACCTCGTGAGCGCCACCCCTTCGGCTCAGGTCCACTTCACCTTCGATGAACAGCCATCCCCTGACATCGAGGGCCTCTGGCCGGGCCCCGCCGTGCTCGAGGATACGACCTCCGTGTTATTCCGCGCCGAGGTCGACGGGCACTCCAGCCCGACCGTTCGCTCCACTTTTCACCGCATCCAACAACGATGGAAGATTGAGGTCGCAAGCGTGCCCAACGCCCAGTACACCGCGGGCGGACCGGATGCCCTCGTCGATGGCCTGCGCGGTCCCGACGACTGGCGCCTCGGCGGCTGGCAGGGCTACCAGGACACCGACTTTGAAGCCGTCGTCGATCTCGGAAAGGTGCGACCCATCTCACGAGCCGGCGCCAGCTTCATGCAAGACGTGCGCTCCTGGATCTGGATGCCGACCGAGATCACTCTCTGGGTCTCCGTTGACGGCGTCGCGTTCACCGAGGCCGTAAGAATCACAAACGATCTGCCGGACGACGAAGAGGGATGCATCCGCCGCGAGCTCGTCGCCGACCTCGAAGACACCGAAGGTCGGTTCGTCAGAGTCCACGCCCGCAACTACGGCGCCATCCCCGACTGGCATCCCGGCCACGGCGGCGAGGCGTTTATCTTCATCGACGAGATCCTGGTGGAATAGGAACTCGCGTCAAAAAGACGTCACGCCGGGTATTCCAGACCTTCGAGTCATGACGCTGTTCGCAGCTCAGCTCGCCGGAACCGCGAAGACGGCAATGAACCCGAGCACAAGCGCCACCACAGCGAAACCGATGCGTTGCACGGTCGACCTGCTGATGGTGATCGCCACGATGCACTGGAGCAGGTAATAAAGGGCAAACGCCCGCGAAGCAAGAGCGACGATCTCGAGGGTGTTTGCCGACCACGTGAGCATGACCGCCCCGACCCCGACGATGACATAGCCCCACCTTTCCTTGAGCCCGTTCTTCGTCAACTCCTCCATGTTTCCCGTAGCAGACATGGTGTCGGCGACCGCCGCCGAAAACTGACTCAGCGCGGCTGCGGCGATCAGGGGCGCTACCAACATTGCAGAGGCGAACCCGGCCAACTTGATGAGGCTGTTGTCGTCGTACTGACCTTCGAGCAGATGGACCGCCGGCAGGGCAAGGGCCACGAAGATGACGTAGACCGCGGTCGAGATGATCTGCGACCATCGTGAGGCGGCCATACGCGTCGGGGCGTCAAACTCGCCGCCCAGGTAACGCGGCGTTTCGAACCCTTGAACGACGATCAGCGTGCCGGCCACGATCGTCAACACCTGCCAGGGCGTGTGGTTGAGATTCTTCGGCATCTGCAGGCCGACGGCTGACTTCCACGCTGTCCAATCAAAATGGGCAAACCCCAGAAACAGGAGGCCGATGATGACCAGGGTGATCAGAAGGGCCCAGCCTTCGAGTGCCTCGAGCATGTTCAGACCCTTGATGACTCCGATCAAGACGATCAAGACGATCACCGCGGTGGTCAAGAGGTTTTCGTTGAAGGCGGAGTCCTTCCCCAAACCACCCAGGACAAACGACGAGAGGATATGGAGGTAGAGACAGACCGAGATCACATAGGCCAGGATGAGCGAGAGGTCCGAAGCCCGTTCGAACGAAATCGTCGCTTCGCCGGGTGTTCCGGCCAACACCGGCTCCGCATATTTGATATTGAAACGAATGACAGCCCCGACCGCGAGCGCCAGGGCACAAACGGCAGCCATCGCCAGAACTGACATCGAACCGACGGCTCCAGCCAGAATCGGGACAATGACCAGGAATCCGCTGCCGAAAATCGAGGCCAACGGCGTCATGGTCGCCTTCGCAAGAGATCTCGTCTCAATTTTCACAAAAATCCCTTCCACCTCGAATCGTTGACTTTCAGAGATCCTAGCCGATCCGCATCAAGCCACGCCAGAGGGCGCTGCGAATCCTGCCGACGCAAACCCAACCCCCGCCCATTGTCCCGGGTCGCCCCTTGTGCAACAATCGTCTTTCGGAATGAACACCAAGAAACCGTTTGCGCGAACCACGATCATGGCCATCGGCCTGACCTTCCCGATTCGGCCAGACAGGCAACAAAGGAGCACCTCATGAGAACCGCAAAAAACACAACTCTCATCGTTTGTGTTCTCGGCCTCACCCTGTGCGGATCAGTTTCGGCTCAGGACAAGGGCGGCCCGTCGGCCGACGACCTCGCCAAGGCGGCCCAGAACCCCCTCGCGACGATGGTCACCGTGCCATGCAGTTCAACTGGAACAACGGCATGGGCGAGTACGATCGCACCCAATTCACCCTCAACGTGCAGCCGGTCGTTCCTTTCAAGGGTAAGAAATGGAATGTCATCGCCCGCGCCATCATGCCGATCATGAGCGTGCCACAGGGCGAGACCGAGTCGACCTTCGGCATCGGCGACACGACCCTGACCCTCTTCTGGTCGTCGGCCAAGGCCGGCAAGCTCATCTGGGGCGTCGGACCCATCTTCGGTCTGCCGACCGCCTCCAACCCCGAGGTGCTCGGCTCCGGAAAGTGGGGGCTCGGCCCGTCCGTCGTCCTCTTCTACCCGACCGGCCACTGGACCATGGGCATGGTGGCCTCAAACACATGGTCGGTGGCCGGCGAAGACAACCGGGCCGACACCAATGTGTTTTTCGCCCAGTACTTCGTCAACTACAACGTCGGAGGTGGCTGGGCGGTCGGCACGGCGCCGGTCATCACCGCCAACTGGGAAGCGGAGTCCGGCCAGGAGTGGACCGTACCCTGGGGTCTGCAGGTCAGCAAGGTCACCCGTTTCGGTCGTCAACCGGTCAACCTGCTGCTCGGCTACTATTCCAACGTGACCCGCCCGGACGGCGCAGCAGACAATCAGTTCCGATTCCAGATCAACTTCATGTACCCGCAGAAACCCTGATACCGGCGATTCTTCGACGCCAAGCGGATCGCCTGCATCGAGATCGTCGAGGCCACTCAAATAGCGAATTACACTGGCCTTAAAAAGACCGAAAAGGCGTCGACGACAGTCTCAGGCCCGTTTTGCTCCCCAACCCGCAATATGCTGCTCCAGGAGATTTGCCGGCGCCGGCCGCTGAAAATAAAATCCCTGCCCCATGTCGCACCCCAGGTCGGAGAGGGCATCGACGGTGCCCGCGTTTTCGATCCCTTCGGCGACGACGGCCAGCCCGAGATCGTCGGCGAGCTGCAGCGTGGCGCGAACGATGGCGCGGCTTTGCACGTCGCTTCGCATGTCGCCGACGAATGATCGGTCGATCTTCAGGGCATGGATCGGGCACCTCTTGAGAAAGGCCATCGACGAGTAGCCGGTCCCGAAATCGTCGATGACAACGCGCGCACCGTTTCTGGTGATTTCCAACAGCGTTGCAGCCGCGGCCTCGGGGTCTATGAGCAGGGCGGTTTCGGTGAGCTCGAACTCGACCGTGCCGGGGTCGATCTGCGCGCGCTTCACGAGCCCATCCAGCGTCTCGGCACACGATCGATCGAGCAGGTTCCGGGTCGAAAGATTCACCGCCATCGTCAGTCTCGATTCGAAACGCTGCCACTCTCTCAGCTGTTCGAGAGCGTGCTCGACGACCCAGTAGGTGAGCGGGTGAATCAGGTCGCCGACCTCGGCCAACGGAATGAACCGATCCGGTGGCAGCAGTCCCAGGGTCGGGTGCTTCCACCGGACCAGTGCTTCGAATCCGACCGCATGCCCGCCGGCCAGCATCACCTTCGGCTGAAAGTGGAGGACGAGCTGGTCATCCCGAATGGCTCTACCGAGGTCAGCGGCGAGCGCCAGCCGTTCCGGTGTGTGCTGGTCGAGCGACCTGTGGTAGCACACGATTCGGTTTGATGTTCTCTTGGCGTGATTGACCGCCACATCAGCGCATCGGAGAAGCTCCGAAGACGTCAATCCGTCGATGGGAAAGAGCGCGATTCCGGCACTCGCCTCAATCTGTACTGCCATGCCGCTGACCTCGAAGGGGGCCGCCAGAGCCGTGACCAACTCGCCGGTCACAGCCTCGTATGCAGGCTTTTCTTTCAGGTCACGGAGGATCACCGCGAACTGGTCGCCCGCCAGGCTATAGACCAACGGTCCTCGATCGATCAACGCCGCATCGATCCTCGGGCCGATCTGAGCCAACAGCTGATCCCCAACCGAGTGTCCGAGGGCGTCGTTGACCTCGTTGAAGCGGTCGATGTCGAGAAAAACCAAACCAAGAGTTTGGTATCCATTCTGCCCCGAATGGGCACACTCTGCGAACCACCTGTGCAATGCCTCCCGGTTGGGCAGCCCAGTCAGCCTGTCATGGAAAGCGAGGTGCTCGAGCCGAGCGACGTGGCGCGCATTGACGATGGCGAGAGCCACGGTACGCCCAATCGTGGCCAGGACCTGTCGGTCCTGACGAGCCGCTGTCGAGCGGTCGCGATAGATGAGGTTGATAACCCCCAGCGCCTCACGTTCAAAGACCAGCGGAATGGACACGGCAGACTGCAAACCGGCCTGCACCATCTGCGAACGGGTCTGGGGTTCGAGTCGAGAGTCGGTCGCTATGTCGTTGCAGACGAGGATTTCACGCAGGGAAAGAGCCGCCCCGCTCAGGCTGCCCTCAACAGGGAGATTCTGACTCGCAGCCAGAACCGCCTCGTCAAAACCATGGTGGGCTTTCAGGTCCATGGTCGTTCCCGACTCATCGAGAATGTGCACGGCAACCAACGGAGGCTGGCTCAACTGGTTGAGCGCCTCCACCGCCTCGCGGGCGATCGTCTCGATGTCGAGCGTCCTTTTGAGTCGATCCGCGAGGCCGTGTACGAGAGCGAGGCTTTCGTGCCGGCTCTCCACCTCCAGCTTCGACTGCAAAAGAGCCGCTTCGGCAAGCAACCGAGCCTGTTGGAATACACCGGTGATCGCACCAACCACCGACAGGATCACCAGACCGACGAACTGCCCCAAAACCTCATCATGATTCACGGCCCTAGGCAGAAAGGACGAGCTCACCGCACTGCCCACAAGGAACGCAACTGCCGAACCCGAAGCGACGAGGACACCCCCACGCAGACCCCGGCTGATGCTCCCCCACAAGATTGGCACCAGGTAAAGCAGCGCAAGCCAACCTCCATAGTGCGGGTTGACATGGACCAACGGACTGACTACGGCTGTGAGACCCAGAACCATCGCCGTGCCGACTACGATATCTCGGCGGATCATTCGGCTCGCTTCCCGCTGACTGACCCCTGACCTGAGACCAGGCACCCCCGAGTGCGGGCTCCCTCCCGGCATGGTGACAAGCCACCGGCGAAGCTTCCACGTCGCCACCACCAGCAGGAACGGCGTCACGATCAACAGGCTGGTGAACGCGCTGCTGAACCAGTAGACGACCCCTGTCCAGTAAGCGCTACTCCTCGCGGTTCCCCAGAAGAGGGTTGCGCTGCCGATCCCGGCGAGCGCCAACGACCCTGCGGCTGCCGCCGCCAGAAACCCGAGAAGGGAGCGCAGGTCGGTCAGGCCCCTGTCGAGCTTCGGAACCAGGCGAAAGATCGAATACGCCAGGACGCCCACCAGAATGTAAGCGCCCGTCTGGATCAGGACTCTGATCGGGCTCGAGGTCTCCGGCAGGGATATGACGAAGTGGGCTATCGCTGATCCCACAACGCCCGCCGGACCGAGCAAGAGGCCGCTCGCAACGCTCAGGACCGCCCACGGCTCGAGCTGGCCTGTCAGGGGATAGGCGACGAGGATTTCCCCGATGGCCGCGGTGGCCAGGCCGGCCACGACTCCGATCGCGAAACGCCAGACGAACCCGAGGCCGCCACCAATCAGGTCCACGTCAGGCGCTTTGCACAGGCTCCCGGAAGGGGAACTCGAGCCCTCGTCAATACGAGCAGCGATGGATTGAGCGCCCTCCCGATGTACCAGGCGCATCGAAGGGAGGGGACTCTCTCCTGTCTGTAGCTCAGTCGGTTTCACCTGTTGTTCCCAGTCTATGAAATAGCCTAGCATGCCGTCTGGGTTGACGACGCTGGGTTCGACATTCGTCGTCAGGCTGATTCGAGCAGGCTTTTCAGCTTCGTCTTCAACGCCCTCTTCGCCGGCTTCGCCTGCAGCATGATCTGGATGGCGCCGAACATATTTCTTCTACAACGGTCAAGTCCTGACAGAAAGTTGTCATTCCGTATTGAATCCGCCGGTGGGCTGGGGCGGCATCCAGCGACAGGGTCGGCAGACAGCGGCAGCTGCAGCGTACGGCGCCGGTCGAGGTTCCTCTCCGCAGGCGGGACGCCTGCTCCCACCAGGACAGTCGTTACGACGG
>CAZCEX010000171.1:0-8350 GCA_964497785.1 uncultured Thermoanaerobaculia bacterium
GTCGCTCCTCGAATCGTGTCAGGCCCGGAAGGGAGCAGCACTAAGGGGAATCACGGCGAGTGCCGCAGGTTGCCTGGGCTCCATCACGGACTCCTTTCTCGATTCGGCGTGGAGTTTTCGATCTGTCCCCCAACTCATCTTCATCGTTTTCGTCACTCACGGGATCGGGACGTTCACTTCCTTGGGTGACGAAAACGATGAAGATGAGAATGAAGAATGATCATTTCTCCAATTTCCAGCCGAGGAAATCGAGAATGAGCTCGGCCGCCTGATCGGCGCCGTTGGGCCGGTCCATTGTTTTCCCCCGGGCGGCGAGGACCTCAGGGATGTGGTCGGCCCAGGTGCCGTCGTTGAGGGCCCGAGCAGTGATCTCGACCCCGCCGATTTCATTTTTCACCCACCGAGCGAGCACATCAGACTCGGGGAAAGTCGGCCTTCGAATCCAGCCCATGCCGATCCCGGCCGCCCAGGCCTCGGCAATCGTGGAGTAACCGACTTTGCCCACGACTCCGTCCGCGGCATGCATCAGATCCGGGTGATAAAACCGCGATCGATGAGGAAGGGCTATGATCGCCCCGACGCGTCGTTCGACAGTTGAACCGCCGGGGAGTACAACGGTGACGCCCTTTGCCGCAGCGACGCGGTCGAGCCCGGTGAAATCCCATGGGATCCCTCCCATTGAAACCAATACGACACGATCCTGCTCGCCGACGCCCAAGTCTCGCCGCACGTCATCGGCAGTTCGGCGCGGCCCTCGACTGACCGGTGCGACCTCGTGAGCCGATTCTTGCCGCCAACAGTGCGGCGTCGTCTGAATTCGGAGATCCGCTCCTGCAAAGATTCCCTCGAAGTAGTCAACAATCGCTTCCAGACCCGGACACTCCTTGGTGTAGGGCCGGTAGATCCAGTCCCATGTGAAGTTTTCGACAAGAATAGACGGCACATCTGCCTTTTTGGCGACCTCAATACCGAGCGGGGAAATATCGCAGACCACTGCCTGACACTGCAGGCGGCCGACGGAATCGGCCAGGCATTTGACCTCCTCGCCAGCAAAGGGGACCCACTGCTCGAGACGCCCGAGGGTTTCCTCCACGTCCTCCTCAAGGGCCGATCGCTGCACGAGGCCGATGTCGTTTTCTACCGGATGACGTCGCCACCGGCACGACAACGACATCTCGAAAAACCACGCTGGAACCGTTGTGAAGATTTCGAACTGGACCCCCGGAATACGGCGCCCGATCGCTTCCATCACTGCCGCCGATCGCGCCGCATGTCCGAAGCCGTGGGGTGATACGAAGAATGCAAGCCTCATAATGGTCGGCAGTATATTCGCTGAATCACCTCCATGTACCAGGCTGCTGATGATAAGATGCGCTCATGCGACATATTGGCCTCGTTTTCTGCGTGCTCACACTGGCGACCGTCAACATCATGGCCGACAGTCCACCGAGCAGGGCATGGCAGCAGAGAATCGACATCGAGGTCCCTCTTCCGGTTCCTCGTGTCGCGTTGCAATCAGCGAATCCATTTGCCTCGTCGATCGACGGCGTGCCCAGGCTTCTGGCGTCGGATCCTCCCAAAAAGGTCCCGGTGAGAGGCCAAGCGATCTCAGCCGCCTACGTCGATGCCAAGGGGGAGTGTCTCGGTGCGGTTCCACTCGAGGTGCCGTTTCCGGGGATGACCGGCGCCATCGTCACCGGGGTCTCTGAAGGCCGGTTCGATCCTGCCACCGCCAACGAGCGCACCCGGCCGTCCTGGGTCGTCATCGAGATGACGGTAGAAGGCAAGGTCAAGGAAGCAACGGTCGTCAGCCAACATCTCGCCCTTCCGGACCCGATCGACCCGCCCGAGGTGATTTCCAGGGCCATTCCTCCGCCAGCGGGCCAACTCCTCCAACTCCCTGCCGCTCGACCTGAAGAACTCACATCTCTGGCGCTACCGAAGAAATTGAAGGCCCGAACATCCGGTTCCGAGCAAGAGGTGTCAGCCCAGGCGCTCGTGCACGTGACGGCACAAGGGCGATGCGACCGCTACGTGCCGATCGTGCTCGATTCGGGGCTCGATCGCTGGTTTTCGGCGTTTCTCGCAACCTGGAGGCTCGAGCCGCCAACCTACCAGGGAGAGCCCGTTGACGCATGGGTCATTTACACCGCCCGCTTTCACATGAAGCTGTCGTCGCTCGAGGTCACCGTCTATAGGGCGATGACAGACCGGCAGTTTGACCCCAACTAGGAACTTGGCGTTCGTTTGCCTTTTTGAAATTAATTGGCGTCAGGCCACGAAAAAGCCCCAACAGCGCCTTGTGATCAGGGCCTGGGGCCAAGAAATTTCACCGCCGTTTCTTCAGTACTTTTCTTCTATTGCCGGCGCGCACGGTGATCCTCTCCGAGTCGAGCCATTCGAGGATCGGGATCGCGAGTTTCCGGGTCAGGCCGAACTTCTGCTTGAACTCGCCGACCGCGAAGTCTTCAAGCTCCCACTCAACGATGGCGCGACCGATCTCGTCGAGCACAGACCGGTGGATGAGCCATCGCCCATCGAGCCGCACCAGGGCCCCTTGCTGGACGAGGAAACGGCAGACACCTTCTACCATTGCCGGGCGTTTACAAAGGCGCTCGGCAGCCTCCCCGGGCGATGGCGGATCGAGTCCCGCCTCACGATAGAACTCGTCGAGCTTCTGGCTTAGATCTGCACCGGCGACCGTCATGTGGCTGCTCGATCCCGGCGGAAGTACTCGTCCGTCGGCCACCTCAACGGCCTTACTGAGGCGCAGCACTTCGAGATAGTGGGACGCAAGATCGTGAGCCGAAACCGGCAGAACGGATGCCATAAAATCCCGCGCCGGAACACCGGAGGACACCTCTTCACCGCGCAATCTCTCGGCGAGCTTCTTTCCGGCCTGTTGGGTCAGTTCTTCGATCGCCCGTTGCATGACGAATCGGGCCGGTTGGGTCGGCAACGCGCGCACGGTTCCCTGGTCGAGCAATCGCCCGACGACTGACTGCGCAGCACCCGACAAAAGACCCAACCGACCGGCGAGGTCGTCGAGCGACAGGGCCGCCAACCCCGCGTCGTCGATCCACCGTTCGAAGAGCTGCGGCCATGCGCTCCGCTGGACGGTCGGAACCGTTTTCAGCTGTGTGGCCTGTGCCCGACGGAATCGCGGCAAGCGCGTGTCGAGCACCAGTCCTCCGGCGAAAGTATTGACGGGGGCCGGACGCCGCAAAACCACCCGATCTCCGGGAAAGAGCATCATCGGTTGGCGCAGTGAAATCTGAGCGACCGCAGTTTCTCCCGGCGGAAGAGGACGCAGCGCGACCCTGTCGATCCTGGCCGCGGCGCGAGCGGCGAGCGCATGGATCTCGACCTCATCACCCTCGTCGAGGGCGCCGGGCGCAGAGGCGAGCACCTCGAGCCGCACGGTCAGCAAGCTCGTCGGCGCCCACGGCCCCTCCGTCATGAGCTGGGATCCCCGCCGACATTCCTGCTTCGACAGGCCGGCAAGGTTGAGCGCGACCCGCTCTCCGGCTTCCACCTGCTGCCGCTCCTCTCCGTGCACGTGCAGCCTGCGCACACGTGCCTGGCCCCCACCCGGCAGCACCGCCACCGAGCTTCCCACCTCGAGCCGACCCCACAGCGATGTGCCGGTCACCACAGTTCCCGCGCCCGACATACTGAATACGCGGTCAACCGCTTCCCTGAAAGGCCGACCCTCGACCTGATGGGGGCGCGCCTTATCAGCCTGCTGTATCAAAACGGCCCTCAGGTCGTCGAGGCCACGCCTGGTAGTCGCCGACACCGGAACGACCGGAACATCCTCGAAGGCGGTCCCCTGGAGGATTTCCGCCACCTCCTCGACCGCAAACTCCACAGTTTCTTCATCGACAAGATCGATCTTGGTCAGGGCAACCGCACCACCGGATACGCCCATCAACCGGATGACCTCGAGATGCTCTCTGGTCTGGGGCATGACCCCTTCGTCGGCCGCAACGACCAGGAGGGCGAGATCGATTCCAGAGGCGCCCGCAATCATCGTATGGACCAGGCGTTCATGGCCTGGTACATCGACAAAATGCAGAACCACATTCTGATCCGCGAGGTGGGCGAAGCCGAGATCGATGGTGATTCCCCGCTCCTGCTCTTCGGGCAACCGGTCGCAATCGGTTCCCGTCAGGGCCTTCACGAGTGAGGTTTTGCCGTGGTCGATGTGACCTGCTGTGCCGTAGACTACGTGCCGCATTCCGCCATGGTACACAATGACAACGAGAACGTACCGTCAATCTGCCGAATTGAGCTCCACGACGATCATCTCGGCGCGGGCGAACAGCCGCATCGGCGGACCCCAAAAACCGGTTCCATTGCTCACGATCTGAGTCATCGCCCCAGTCTGGTAACGCCCAGCAACGTGGGGATAGGCCAGTCTGACCAGAAACTCAAAGGGCCAGATCTGACCGCCGTGGGTGTGGCCGTTGAGCATGAGTCCGACCCCAGCCGCAGCCGCCGCCGCCTCCCGCTCCGGCGCATGCTGCAGCAATACGATCGGCTCACCCCGCGGGATACCGGCTAACGCCTTTTCCAGATCGTCCTCGGAACCGCCGGTCTGAGCACCGCCCTTCGCATCGGGCACACCGGCTATCCAGAGACCCGGCAAGACCTCGGCGGCTTCGTTGTCGAGCACCCGGAAACCCGCATCCTTCAACAATCGGCGCGAATGTGCCCTACCGGCGTAGTACTCGTGGTTACCGAGCACTGCGTACACCCCAGCGGGCGCACGTATGGTTCTGAGCAGCGGCAAAAAGACCTCAACAGCTTCCGGGTCAGCGTCAATGAAATCCCCGGTGATCACCACGGCATCGGCGCGCACCTCCTGCACCCGCTCAAGGATCGCAGCCAGGCGACGGTGACTGAACAGGGCGCCGAGATGCATATCCGATAGATGCAGGATGCGAAAGCCCTCGGCAACCTGGCTCATGCCTGCGAGATGGACCTTCTCATCGACCACCGCCGGAGGTCTTGCACCCCCCCAGGAAGCCGCTACGGCTGCAAGAAGCGCCACAGCCACGGCTGCGCTACGGGCAGCCGGAACCAGCTGACGCAGCACGAGGCCCCCAAGGGTCAGAACGTCGATTACGAGCAGCGCACACAGGAGCAACATCAACACACCCATCCAGTACGCGCCAACGAGCTCAAAAAACCAACCTCCGGTGTGTGCGCCCGCGTGGTAGAGCCACCGACCGAGGGGGTACGACAAGGCCAGAAGAGCCATGCCACCAATAATCGCTCTTCGGGGCACCCCTTCTGCGAACCAGGGCAGCGAGACCATTCGCCAACCCACATAGACATGCTCGGCCGCCCACACCCCGAGTACGACTGTGAGGAAGAAAACGAAGCGCCATCCCGGCGTCACTGCCGCACCCTGCCATAAGTTTCGGCCAACGTCCTGAATCGAGCAGCCGGCCCCTCACCCATCATTTCCGGAGAGATTCTGAAGGTCCAGTTTCCATGCGCCACTCCCGGCGTATTCATGCGCGACCGGGCCCCGAGGCCGAGCAGGTCCTGGTGGGGGACAATCGCCACATCGCCCACCGACGACAGCGCGAGTCGAATCAGATCCCAGTGGATCTCGGAACCATCGCATGCGGCGTATCGCCGCAACAGATCACGCTCCGGGTCAGTGGCGTCGTTTTCATACCACCCGACCGACGTATTGTTGTCATGGGTGCCGGTGTAGACGACCAGATCGGGCCGGTGATGATACGGAATGAAAGAAGACCGGGCCTCGGGCGAGAACCCAAACTGCAGAATGGCCATGCCTGGCAAACCGAGCCCGCGGCGCAGATCAACGACCTCTGGCGTGATCTCCCCGAGGTCCTCGGCGACCAACGGCAGTGATCCGATTCGCGCCTCGATCCTTTCGAAGAGCTCACGCCCCGGCCCCGGCGCCCAGCGACCATGAATCGCAGTCGTTTCGTCGGCGGGCACCTCCCAACAGGCCACGAACCCGCGAAAATGATCGAGCCGTACAGCATCGGCGAGCTCGAGCGCATGGCAGGTACGAGCCACCCACCAGGAAAAACCATCCTCACGGTGTTGATCCCAGTCGTAGAGTGGATTACCCCACAGCTGTCCGGTCTCGCTGAAATAGTCAGGCGGGACCCCGGCAACGACCAGGGGCCGGCGTTCAGCATCGAGCAGGAAGAGTTCCGGCCGGGCCCAGACATCCGCCGAATCGAGGGAGACGAAGATCGGCATATCACCGAGGATTTTCACCCCGTTTGTCTTGGCAACCTCCCGCAACCGGCGCCATTGCCGAAAAAAGAGAAACTGGCAGAACTCCTGGTACTCGATCTCCTCCACCAGCGCGGTTCTGGCGGCAACGATGGCTTGGAGGTCCCGCCGATCGAGCCCGTCGGGCCAGCTCGTCCATGCGGCCCCTCCGTGCGCCTCCTTGAGGGCGGCAAACAAAGCAAAGTCATGCAACCACCATCCGTTCACGATTCCGAATTCTGCAAATGCCTCCATCAACTCTGACCCAGATCTTTGCCACAACCCATGCCAGGCACGCCGCAGCAGCTGGCTCTTCCACGGCAGTGCCGCATCGACCACGAGGGGCGACCCCTCGGCGCTCGGGGCACCATCGAGATCCCGGCGGTTGAGCAATCCGTCCTCGACTAGGGCGTCGGGAGAGATCAGCCAGGGACTGCCGGCAAAGGTCGAGATGGCGGAGTAGGGAGAGAAACCGGGTCCCGGAGGGTGTAGGGGCAATACTTGCCACCACGAGGCGCCGGCCGACGCCAACCAACGGATATAGGCGTGGGCAGCCGGACCGATGTCGCCGATTCCATGGACAGAGGGCAGGCAGGTGGGGTGAAGCAAGACTCCGGCAGTACGTTGCATGCAGGATTCTAACCCGATTCGGCCTCATCGACTGCAGCCCTCGTGAACTACAATGCCACCGATCGCAAAGGAGGATGATGAGCTGCCACTGCTTGTTCGTGAGCGACCTGCACGGATCCGAGCTCCGATTTCGACGCCTGTGGCGGACCGCAGAGGTGGAACGCCCGGCGGCAATCCTGCTCGGCGGCGACCTTCTGCCCGGCTTCGCGGCAGCCGGCGATTTCGAGGCTTTTGTAGCCGACGTTCTCGAAAATGGAGCCCGAAGTCTGCAAAATCGTTTCACCTCAGACTGTCCGGCAATTTTGATGATCCCCGGAAACGACGACCCGGCTGCGTCTTTCGAGGCCCTTCAGCAGGGACAGGATGAAGGCCTCTGGCAGGTCATCCACCGCCGTCGCGATCGGGTGGGTGAGCACGCCATCTACGGATACGCCTGTGTTCCCCCGACGCCGTTCATGCTCAAGGACTGGGAGCGCTACGATGTCTCGCGTTTCGTCGACCCGGGGTGTATTTCGCCAGCGAATGGTCAACGGACTACGGCCTTCGACGGCGATGACATTCAATTCGGAACAATAGCCGGAGACATCGGAGACCTCACCGGCGAAGATGATCAGGACCAGGCAGTCTGGCTTTTTCACAGCCCTCCCTACCGGACTGCCCTCGACCGTGCTTCGCTCGATGGACAGTTCATCGACCACGTGCCGCTCGACGTGCACGTCGGCAGCATCGCCATTCAGCGCTTTATCGAAGAAAAACAGCCGCTCCTGACCCTGCACGGCCACGTGCACGAGGCGCCACGCCTGACCGGTCACTGGAAGGAAAAGCTGGGGCGGACCTGGATGCTATCCGCGGCCCACGACGGCCCTGAACTCGCCCTCGTGCGGGTCGACCTCGACAACCCCGGGGCGGCGACCCGCGAGCTGCTATGATCACTCGAGGATGGACATCCCACAACAATCTTCCAGAACCAACCACGTGAGGAACGAGACTCTTTTCGAACGTAACCCCAAGAAAACCATCGGCCTGTTCCTGGTCATTTTGGTCACGTTCATTGACATTATGGCTGGGGCTTTGTTCATTCCGAAGGAACATTCTGATTTTCGAGAACCGCACCATTTCTATCACCACGGATTGCGACCGAATCAGATAGCTCACGATAAGTGGCTTGACGGCGAGTATTCCTTTTTCACGAATTCTCTGGGGTTTCGAGACCGAGAGGTCAGACGGGTCGCGCCGGGTGCCGACACAACGAGGATCGTCCTCATCGGTGACTCCTTCATCGAAGGCCAGGGTTTCACCTACGAGACGAGCGTAGCCGGCCGCCTCCAACAGTTGTTCAGCGACCGCAATGTCGAGGTGTTGAATGCGGCCGTCGTCAGCTACTGCCCGAAACTCTATCCTAATCTGAGCGATTCGAGTCGAAATGAAGCCGAAGAGGGCAGCATGTCACCGA
>CAZCEX010000172.1:0-6644 GCA_964497785.1 uncultured Thermoanaerobaculia bacterium
ACCTCAAACGACCCTCCGAAATCCATCCACCCTCTATTCGGTACACCCTCCTAGCGCCCACTTTTCTGCCAGGTGACTACACCCTCCTAGTCGGACACATAGTCCCAAGCGTTGAGGTCGCCGCCGGTCTCGTCGCTGCCGGTCAGGCTCAGGGTATAGACGTCTGCGGCAAGCTTGACAACGTCGGGCCCGGAACGAGCGTTTGCCTCCATGATTGCTGCTCTGAGCGTACAGGAGACGATCGAGGGCGAGGAGTTGGCGTCACACCAGCCGTCCCCGGGCGCGATGTCGATCATGTCAAGGGTTGAACTGACGTCGAACGTCACTGCACCGAGGTGCCCCCCAGTGCTCATTGCCGCCACAACCAAAAGCACGAAAAAGCGCCATAGTTCGAGCTTCATCACCAATAAGTGGGATCGATTCAGGACGCCAGGTCAGTGGGCCGTCGTCTCATCGGATTTCTGGATTGGTAGGATTTCTTCGAGATCCCCTCGAGCGCTGGTGCCGATGGGTTTGAGGTCGAAGGTGTCGACCAAGACCTGGAGCACGTTCGGGGTCAGGAATGCCGGCAGAGACGGACCAAGCCGGATGCCGCGAATGCCGAGGTGGAGCAACGACAGCAGTACGACGATCGCCTTTTGCTCGTACCAGCTGATGATCATTGAGAGCGGCAGGTCGTTGACGTCGCACTCAAATGCCTCGGCCAGAGCCGTAGCGATTCGGATCGCCGAGTAGGCGTCATTGCACTGGCCGATGTCCAGCAGACGAGGAACGTCTCCAATGGTCCCGAGCTTTTGCTGAAGGTGGTTGAATCGGAACTTGCCGCAGGCGAGCGTCAGCACGATAGAGTCTTCGGGCGTATTCTCGACAAAGTCTGTGAAGTAGTTTCGGCCAGGCTTTGCACCATCACAGCCCCCAACCAGGAAGAAGTGCTTGATGGCGCCGGTTTGCACCCCTTCGACGATAGTATCGGCGAGGCCGAGCACTGCATCGTGTCCGAAGCCTGTCATGAGGGGGGTTCCATCCGTTGCCTGAAATCCACCCAAGGCCATGGCCTTTTCGATGACTGGCGAAAAATCGGCATCGTCGATGTGTTGTGCACCGGGCCAGCCGACCAACTGCGTCGTGAATACCTGATCGGCGTAGGATGGCATCGGGCGCTGGATGCAGTTCGTATTGAAGACGAATGCCGCGGGTTGGTTGTCGAACTCGATCTGCTGATTCTGCCATGCCGTTCCGAAGTGGCCGGCCAGGCTTGGGTGTGCCTTGAGCTTCGGGTAGCCGTGGGCAGGCAGCATCTCGCCATGGGTGTAGACGTTGACATCGGTTCCGTCGCATTGTCCGAGCAGGCGTTCGAGCATGGGCAGATCATGGCCGGATACCACGATCGCGGGACCCGGCCGGAGCGAGGTGGGGACCTCGGTCGGCTCCGGCACGCCATAATGCGCGACGTGGGCCTCGTTGAGCATTTCCATGCAGCGGATGTTGACCTCGCCGCAGCGAAGGTTCAACGCGATGAGTTCCTCCGCGGTGAGGTCGTCCCGTAGCTCGGCAGCCAGGGCCTCTACGATGAAATCGAAGACTGTCTCGTCGGTACAGTCGAGGTCGGCGGCATGTTCGGCGTACGCCGCCAGGCCCTTGAGGCCGAAGGTCAACAGCTGGAGGAGAGATTGTAGGTCCGGGTTCGGGTTCAGGTGCGTGATGGGATGGAGTTCCGCCTCCTGCAGAAGCTCGGCCTGTGAGCGTCCTTCGGCGCGATACCCGGCTGCCTCAGGCACGCGGCCGTCGGTGATCTCAACGTCTGCGAGCTGTGCTGCTCTGGCCGAGATCTCGTCTGCGCGTCGCACCCATTCGTCGACCCGTCGGAGGTCGAAATTGACGTTTGTCACTGTGACAAACAGTGCCTGGATCAGGAAACGATCGACATCGCCGTCTCGCCGTCCTTTCGATCGTGCGTCGGCTGCAAGCCAGGCGATGCCCTTGGCCCTCCAGACGAGCAGGTCAAACAGGTCTGAAACTGCCGGAGGTTTTCCGCAGACTGCCATGAACCCACAGCCGGTACCGAACTGAGCTTGCTCGCATTGATTACAGAACATCGTGCCTCCTGACCCGGGCGCCTTCGTTTTGCTATGGTGGGCAGCGGCCGGGCTCGGGCGACACTATGCGTGCATCGCTCGCAACATTCTTTGACGCCCGTCAAGGCGATCAGGAAAAGTTGCACGTCGACAAGGTGTGGTGTGGGCCGGCGAGGACAATGTGGGCGGCCTCGTCCAGAACGAGATCGAAGTATTCTGCCAGGCCCTCACTTTCGATCTCACCCAGGTCGGTCCCAATGACCAACGCATCTCCGATGCACATGGGATCGGAAACACAGATGGCTGGGCCTTGATCCCCGGGCTTGCTGCGGGAAGCGACATCGGCGAATTTCTCGCAATCTGGATCGGTGTAGATGATCTTCCCGAAATGGACGTGTACGAAAGCGAGATCTTCGGTCAGCTACTTCAAAGCGTGGGGCTCTTCATCGACGGCTTCGAGAGCGGAGACACCGGGTCGTGGAGCGCCACCGTGCCCTGACCGCTCCAAGCTCCGCCAGGAACCTGGGAGACACCATCGTCTCCATCCTGAATGTGCCGGCAGGGGAACCGGAAGGAAAAACCCTGGTCCGCCTTTCCCTACTTATTCTGCCTGGAGATGGTACGACCAAAGGCGGTGACCGTTTGTGCGGGCGTCCGATCACCGACCTTTTCCCAGGAAAACAATGAAATGGTGCCGCCTTGGATGGAGGCTGTGCGTTTTGCTGCTCGCCCGTCGTTAGATAGGTAGGAACGCGGACGGCGCGAGCGCGAAAGCCCGCTGAGTGCGCCGCTCGTGAGACAACGAATTCGGCTTGAAGAAGGGAAACAAAGATGCGCAATAAGATTGGTCATATCTCGAGCGAAACCACCTCCCGGGTCGTTCTGGCGTTCACTGCTTTTTTGATGGCCGCGCCAGTCGCCATGGCGCAGGTGAAGCACTGCGTCACCTCGCCGACGGAGTTCCAGCTCGCGCTGGATGCTGCCGCGACCAATGGCCAGGATGGGTCAAATCCGGGACACTTCTAAGCCCATGTTCGACGCCTTTTCCGAACAGAAAACCGGCCGGGTTGCCCCGGCCGGTCGTACCGTCTCAGGTGAACGACGACGTTACTGCTTCATCAGAAACGTCGTCGCGTCGTTGGTATTGTTGTCGACAACCGAGGCGTAGGCGACCACGCCGGAGCCCGACATGACCTTGACCACGGCGTGGGCCGCGAAGATGTCGTTTCGGTTGAAGCGTCGTTGGATCGGTTCGGTGTCCTGGCGCCACTGGTGGGCAGGAATTGTCATGTTGAAGGAACCGATGGACTGGCCGAGATGGTACAGGGTGAACCGGACCTGGGCCGGGGAGTCCCCCGTGTTGGCCGCACCGAGGTTTGTGCGGAAATCGTCGTTTTGCACTAACTGGGGCAGCACGGCCTCCTGATTTCGGGACAGGCCGTCAGCCATGGCGAAGCCGTCCATGAACTGACCGAACGTGCCGTTCGACGTCTGGTTGAAGATGCGGGCTGTGATCATGAACGCCTGCTCGGACTCGATCTTGAGCAGACCGGCCTGGTTGCCCGAAGCGATCTGGCCGATGACGTCCCGGAAGACGACCTGCGACCCCGGCGTGAGCGGGTCGGAGTCCATGGGCCCTACGGGCCCGTCCTCGGTGTACAAGGTGAAGGCGAGCACAGCCGGGCTCGAGCCGCGGTTGTTGGCCCCGAGGTCGCAGCGCCACTTGCTGCCTCCCTGACCGCCCGCGTGAACCGCCCCTGGAACCCAGTAGACATAGTCGCCGGTCGAGCCACCGCCGCTGGTGACGACGACTGCGGTTGTGGACGACCAGGCCGATGTGGCGCCGCAGGTTCGCTTCGACCGCACGCGGTAGTAGTAGGTGGTATTCGTCGATACCGAGTGCTGGTAACTGCTCGAGGCGCTCGTTTCAATGTTGAGGGTGGCGCCGGAGAAGCCCGAGTTGGTGGCCTCCTGGATCTGGTAGGCGTCGGCACTGGAGACCGCGTTCCACGAGATGGTGTAGGACTGGCCCGAATTCACCGTGGAGGCGCTGGCGTGAACGTTTCCAGGGGTGCCCGGGGCGCTGCAGCCCGCAGGAGGCGAGCCAAGACGCACGCGGCCGTAGCCATAGTCGTTGTCTTTGCCGGCGGAGCCCATGTCGACGACGTTACTCTCCAGGTAGGAGCGGACCTGGGAGCCGTTGTACTGTGGGTTGGCTCCCCAGACCAACGCCGCAGCGCCGGCGATGTGCGGACATGCCGCAGAGGTGCCACCGAAACCACCGGTCTGGGCCCTGGGCCCGTAGGCGTTGCAAGAGACATCGGCAAAGCCGGACACGTCAGGTTTGATCGCGCCGCCGGTGATGTTGCCGTTGGGTCCGTTCAGGGGCCCTGCCGAGCTGTAGGACTTGAGTTCCAGGCTCTGGGCGTCGATGGCGGCCACGGCGATGGCGCCCGAGGCGGTCGCCGGCGGGTGTACCGACCCGTCGTCGACGCTCCAGTTCATGGTGTCGCCGTCCCAGCGGTGGAAGAACTCGAACTGCAGGTTGGAGGTCGAGCCGCTGGCCACGCCCACGGACAGCCCATAACAGCCTGGGCTCTCGATGAGGTAATTCCAGAACTCCACCGTGGCGACGTTGCCCGGCCCTTCTTGACAGTATGGATCCGACTGCCAGTAGCCACTCTCGTCTACCAGGCTGACACACATGACCATGTTGGTGGACGGGGTGCCGCCCCACTGGTTCCAGTTCAGCGCTCCGAACAAGGGAACCGATCCGTTTTGGTTCAGGAACTGCTGGGTGATACAGAATACCTCCCAACTACCGGTCTGTTCGTTGTAATAGACGAAGGGGTCGACGATCCAGCCCTCGTCCGAGAACTCGTACCATCCGTCGTTGTTGGCGTCGCGCCAATGCCCCTGGTAATGGGCCTTGCGCGAGTTCGAGGCGGAGTTCACCCACACGCCGCCGCCGTTGGCGAAGCGGTTGGCAATGTCGGCGGCGTCGCCGCTTCCGTCACCCGGACCCCAGGACATCCAGTTCTGGGAAACACTGACCACTTGAACACCGTTTTGACGCATCCACTGCTCGGCCTGCGCGAGATCGACAACGGTGCCGCCATACACTGCCAGGTAGAGTTCGACGCCCGGGGCCACGTCGGTGATGACCTCGGCACAGCCGAGACCGTGTGCCGACGAGAGATAGGGGTCTTGCCCGCCGAAATTCCCAAAAGCCTCCAGATGTACGCGGCTCTGCGGCGGCAGGTCGGTTCCGTAGAGCTGGGAGTACTGGGCGCCGTCTGGAGTGCCGAAGCCGGAGTCGATGACGCCGACCTTGATGCCTTCGCCGCTGTGGCCCTGACTTTGCCACGCGGCGGCGTTGAGCGGAGACAAGCCCTCGGAGGTGTAGGTTCCGGCGAAGATCTTGTTGATCCGGGCGGCGTCGGGATCGGGTTCCGGCGGTGGCATGGCGTACGCGGGTCTGTGCACCCGCTTGACGTCAGGGTGATCAGCGAGCCGGCGCAGCAACTCGAGGTCGACGTTGGCCTGGATGATGTCGAGATCGGAAGATATGTGGGTGGCGCCCTGAGCCTCGAGCCACAGAGTCAACAGCTCGAAGTTGGATGGGTCGGTGCGGATATGCACCTGCACAGTACCCTCTTGAACTCGCAGGCCCAGGCTCTTTACATCGGCGAACGGATCCTCGAGGACCAGTAGGCTGTTGAGGGCGCCGTCGAGCTTGGCGAGCCCTGCACCGGCGGCCTTGGCGCTCGAGGGGTCGAAGCGGGGCTTGGTCATGCCACGGGCGTCACCCTTGAGCCCGGCGAGGCCGCCAGCCAGTGGTTGGTCGATCTGGGAGAGACGCTGAAGCGCCATGATCTCGGCGCCGCTGGGCCTCTCAAGGTCGTCGGCTCCAGCCACGGTACAGAAGGTCAACAGCGCAATAGCGAGCAGAACGCGGTGGGTTTTCATGAACTCCTCCTTTTCGAATGTTCAATTCTCTTGGCGGGGGGTATGCGACAGCAGTATTGGTTCATTTCAGGGGTGGATCGGGGTTGAACCCCTGTGTGGGATTGCCTGTTGTGGGTTGCCTCCCTCACAAAGAACGACAGCGTGCTCGGGTCGATGGTTTTGGCAAGAGAGCCGGCGGCATCGACACAGCAGGAACGGCCAGCGTCGAGGGCAGCCTCGTGTGCGGCCATGACAATCACCAGGATGGAGGCGGGGGTTCTGGACGCCATAGTCGCAAAAATTGCAGGATCCATGCCAGCTTAGGCGGGCCATCCCCGTCGGTCGTTTGGGGTTCGACGCACCTCTGGGTGCATCCGCGCACTCAGGCGTACCGCTTGTCGTGGGGGACAGAAAGAACAACAACAGAATAGTGGGCCTGGCACCGTTTCATGTTCATGTGGTCTTTCCGGTGTTGCGGTTCAATACGGACGGCCGGATAGCATGATCGTGCGAGGAGCCTGCAAGGCACCTTTTCTCAGACACCTTTTCTCAGGACCTTCGTTTTGTCGGCTGTGTTAGCATCCGGTTCGTGGGGGCAAACATCCAATGGTCGGGCACTGG
>CAZCEX010000172.1:6744-8347 GCA_964497785.1 uncultured Thermoanaerobaculia bacterium
TCGGCTGTGTTAGCATCCGGTTCGTGGGGGCAAACATCCAATGGTCGGGCACTGGGGATCCGATTTTGTTCCTGCCCGGCTGGAATACCACGGCGGCGACGGTGCGTGCTTGGCTCCCTGATGAGTTCCTCGTCTCCCATCGCTGTGGAATCCTGGACTGGCCTGGTCTGGGGACTGCTGCCGAGTCACCTTTGCCTTCATCCTTGGAGGCCTTTCTGGATGAACTGGAGCAGGCACTTCCTGTGCGGCCCGTGGCAGTGGTTGGCTTTTGTCTCGGAGGGGTCGCGGCGTGGGCGTTCATGCAGCGTTTTCCACGGTCCGTGAGATGTTCGTTCCTGGTGGAGAGCCCTTTGCATTTCCCGTTGGTACTCAGCCCATTGCTCGTGCCGGGTCTCGGGCGCGCCATTCTCGCTCTGGCTCAAAGCATGCGGTTGGGGCGCCACCTGGTTCGACAGGCAATCCTTCAGCCTCAGACCACCTATCACGAGAGCTTTCTGGAGGGCCTCTTCGGTTTTGAGGTCCAGGTGGCCCTCCGCTATCTCGCTCTCTTCGAGCGCTATGGCAAGGGCCTCGACGCTTCTTCAACACCGCACGTTTCGGATCGGCCCTGCTGGCAGTTCTCTGGGGAGCAGAAGGTCAAGGTCCTGAAGCCCTGCTGGGGAAAAAGCCACCGCGTCCAGTCCACCTCTGTGACTTTGCAGGGTGCGGGGCACTTTCCGGCGGTGGAGGCTCCTGAGGCGTTTTTTGATCAACTTCAGTGCCTTGTCCGCACAGTTTGAGCATGGTTATTCGACCGTCTGAGGGTTTTCGGCCCAACGGGTCTTCTGTTCGGTGATGAAGGCGCTGTACTGACCCCGGGTCTTGAGGACCTGGGCCTTGAAAGCACGCAGCGTTTTGACCGGGGCGTTTTGCACAAAGAGACGCACGATCCAGCCCGGAAGCCGTCCGCCCGGATCGAGATGAATCGTATAGGTCACAAGCACCGAGCCATGTCCCGTGTCCTTGAGAGTGAAATCGCCTTCGCTCCTGGGAACGCGAATGCAATCTGAGCGCGGCGGGGCAGCGGGGGAGGTCGTATTCCGAAAGCGCACGCGAACCTCCGCCTGCTTGACATCCTCCTCTACAAAACTCTCGATCACAGCGTCGCGATCCTTGGCGGGCCAAGGTAGGTCGTAGCGGCTGTAGACTACGCTCCTGGCGACGATATCTCCTTCAATCAAGCGACTCTCCACGAGGTGGGAAACCCACTCCTTCTGGCGAGGGACATCCACGAGTACAGCCGCGAGGTCAGCCAGAGGGATTTTTACACTTCCTTCGGCCCTATATGCAACGGGGGGGCCTTTGTGCTCGTAGGTTTTGAATCCCGCTTTTTCATAGAGAAAGACCCAACCGCCGGGATCGGCATGGGCATTGAGGGAGAAGAAAAGGATGATCAGCAAAGACCTGAGCATGGATGACAGTTTAACCCGAAGCAAGGGTATCCCTTTGACTCAGGCCGTCTCTTGACCCTCTGCCATCAGGGTAGCGATATGCGTTTCGAGCCGTGCGCGAGAGCGGTCCGAAAGCAGCGTGAACTCGATCCCGAGGCGAAAGCGCGAGGTGC
>CAZCEX010000173.1:0-8300 GCA_964497785.1 uncultured Thermoanaerobaculia bacterium
GACCGGGGTTGTCGACGTCCTGCCAGTGGCGGCCGGTGATGTCACCGGCGACGGCGTGATCGATGTGGTCGGCGGCATGCTGAGCGGCGGTGGGCTCGTGTTGTGGCGCCACACCGGCTGCGCCTCCCCGACCTGGATCGCCACCACGGTGGCCACCGGGAGCTTCTTCAACAGCGTCGAGTTGGCCGATGTCAACGACGATGGCCGTCTCGATGTCGCCGCCACCGAGTCCGCCAGTGTGAGCTGGTGGGAGAACCCGGGAAGCGCCGGACCCTGGACCCTCCACAGCGTCGACACCGCGTTCGCCGGCGCCCAGTCCGTGGTGGCGGGTGACATCGACGACGACGGTGACCTCGATCTGGCGGCTGCCGCCAATACCGACTCCGAGATCGCCTGGTGGAGCAACACGGGCTCCGGCACGGCATGGTCCAAACACACCGTGGCCTCGGTCACCACCGCTCTGAAGGTCCGGATGGGCGATGTCGACGGCGACCACGACCTCGACCTCGTGGGTTACTCGTCGGGCGCCAACGAACCACTCACCTGGTGGGACAATACTCAAGGAGACGGCACAGCCTGGGCGACGATCGAGATCGACCCGTTGCCGGATGTCCCGAGGGGGTTGGTGGTGAAAGACCTCGGCCGGGACGGCGACACGGACGTGGCGATCACGTCCTTCGGAGGCGGCGACGTCCTGGTCTACGAGAACGTCTCCACCGGACGCAGCGCAACCCTGACCCAGGCCCTGTTCAACAACGCCTATCCCTTCCCCCTGCGTGAGATCGCCGATCTCGAAACCGGGGATGTTGATGGCGATGGCGATGCCGACCTCGTCGTTGTCGAGCGCGAACTTGCCATCCCCGATGGATACATCTACTGGCTCGAAAACGGCGGGGTCGACTCGTGGGGTCAGCTCGCCCTCGGCGGGCCACACTTCGTCCACATCGAGACCCTGCGGTCCATCGAGTCGGTAACCGTTGGTGATATCGACGACGACGGAGACGCCGACATCTTCGCTGGTCTCAGCCACAACGTCGCTGCGCACGGCGTTTTCTGCCGCAACGACGGGCCACCCTCATGGGCCTGCACCACGGTTCTCTCAACTAGCGCCTTCGAAGACCTCGATGGCGCCGCCCTCCACGACATGGATTCCGACGGCGATCTCGATGTGCTCTCGTCGCTCTCACACCCGACTCTGGGCGGTACCGTGACGTGGTGGGAAAACACCGGCAGCCCGTCGAGTCCGGCCGGCTGGCTCCGGCACGACATCGGCTCCGCCAACGGCAGTGATCGGGTTGCGGCGGCCGATTTCGACCTCGACGGCGAACCGGACGTGGTCGCGCGAGCCAACCAGCTGTGGCGCAACACCATCGTGGGGTGGGTGGCCCAGACGATTCCCGGATCCACCATCGACGACTTCGAACTCGGCGATGTGGACGGCGACGGCGACATCGATATCGGCGCCATTGCCCTGTCGGTCTCCGGGTCTGCGCTGGCATGGTTCGAGAACAACCTCAACGGGCCCGGGGTGGGATGGATCGAGCACCAGGTGCATGCGGTGAGTCCCCCGATCTGGTTTGTCGATCAGATGACCCTCGCCGATCTGGATGTGGATGGCGACCTCGACTTCCTGGGCACTATCGACGATCTCACCGGATCACCCCGGATGGCATGGTTTGAAAATCCCGGCGCGGCCGGCGGCCAGTGGATCGAGCACCCGGCCCTCCCCGACCCGGTGCGGGGGGTCCGACTGGTCACCGCCGACTTCGACCGGGACGGCGACCCCGATGTGGTCGCCACCGAGGCCCAGTCGAACCTCCAGAGTTGGATCAACGGCGGCGGTCAGTTCGCCCTCACCACCACCGACGTTGCACCACCTGAGATCGGGGATGGGGCGGAGGCCGCGATCTTCGCCATCGAGGTGCTGCACCGCGGGACGATTGGAGAGGCGGGCCTGGGTCTGACGAGTCTGGCCCTGCTTTTCGAGTCCTTGCCCGGGGTGCCGCTGAACGACTCCCAACTCGAGGCCCTCGTGGACACCATGCGGCTCTACCTCGATGACGGGGACGGGGTCTTCGACCCTGTGATCGATACCGAGGCGGCGACCGCCGCGCCCCCCACCCTGGTTGCGGGTCTCGGGATCCTCAACCTGCCCGGCGACGAGCCCGCCATGCAGCACTCACCGGGGACCACCCCGGTCACCTACTTCCTGACTGTGGAGCTCGACGCGTCCGCATCCGCCGCCGGTCTGACTGAACTCCATGTCACCCATGCCGCCACCAGCGGCAGCTCGGCCGAGAACGCAGATTACGCCACCGAGCTGCTCCTCGAGCACTGCTCGGACGTGGCGAGCAGCTTTGCCATCACCGATGGCGGTGGGGGCGGCGATCCCATCTTCACCGACGGCTTCGAAAGCGGCGACACCGGCGGGTGGGATCAGACGACTCAGTAGACCCACACAAAAAGACCCGGCGCCCGTCCGAGACGGGCGCCGGGTGGTCCAAGGGTCGGGATCAGGGGGCGACCAACGACCACAGCGAGGTGTTGCCCGACTCGAAACCGTCGGTCAAGATCGCCGGCGCCATCATCCGGCGTGAACGAGCCTCGTGACGCTGCTCGATCTCACGGCACCAGTCTTGACCACATCCCTGTCGTGCCGTCTTCAAACCCGTCGACGAAGACCACCCACGAGCTGCCGCAGAAGGCACTCGCCTGGACCACGGCCTGGTAGGCGTCGATTTCGCCCCAACCGGTGGCCATGTTGGGGATGTTGCCCACGCCTTCCCCGCCGCAACTGGTGGCGTACGGGATGGCCACCGCCGAGGCCTGGATGATGTTCTCGGTCTCGGCGTAGTTGCCGGCGAGGCAGGGCGCCGCCTGCCACATCAACACAATGAGCCCGGCCACGTGCGGCGCCGACATGGACGTGCCGGCCCAGCTGCCGTAGCTCGAGTCGCTCGAGCTGAGAGCCGAGCGGATGTCCACCCCGGGCGCCACGACCTGCGGCTTCAGGCTCGCGAAACCGTTGGCGTTCACAGTGTCGGGGTTGTCGGTCGGGCCCCAATTGGAGTGGGCCGCATAGGCTCCGTTGGACTGGCCCGTCGAACCGACCCCGGTGACGTTGCCATAGCGGCCCGGGTTGCCCACGGTGTTGCAGCCCGGCGGATGCGAGTAGCCGCAGTTGCTGGCATTGACATTGGCAAAGACCGGGTAGACCCCGGCGGCGTGCCAGCTGTCCACCACGCCCTGATACCAGTCGTCGTAGGACTGACCGCAATCGCCCCACGAGTTGTTGACCACGTGCGGCCGTTTTGCCGGATCCGGCGACGATGGATCGCCGATGGGGTAGGGTGCCGCGACCCACTGGGCGCAGGTCAGCAGCGCAGAGAATGAGCAGTCTCCGTTCGGACAGCCTTCACACGCGATCCAGGTCGCGCCCGGCGCCATCCCCACCTGGTTGGCGCCCCCATCGTCGCCGACCATGGTCCCCACGGTGTGCGAGCCGTGGCCGTGACCGTCCACGGGTGTCGCCGAGCCGCCGTCCCCGCTGAGCCAGTTGAAATCGTGATCAAAGGCGCCGCCGCCGAGGTTGCCGCGATAGCGCGGTCGAAGGACCTCGTGGGTGTAGCGGACGCCGGTGTCGATCCCGGCCACGACCATCCCGGTGCCGTCGATGCCGAACCCCCAGACCTGGTCGGCCTTGACGTGCGAGATGTTGGGCTCGATGGACCGGCCCACCTCGGGCGCCTGAACCCTCTCAACCGGTTCGATGACCATCATGTTTCGTTCGGCCCGCAGGGTCTTGATCTCATCGAACGTTGCAAGATCATCCAGGACCCGCCGGGATGTCGACGGCACGAGGATCAGATTGTCGATCCAGAATGGCTGATAGGCCACTCCCTCGGCGTCGAGATAGGCTCGCACCTGCGCCTGACTGCGCTCGGCGGCGGCCCGCAATTCGTCGACCACGAATCGCCCGCGTGCCTCCCAGTCCATGGCGAGGGCAGGGGTCAGATCGGGTCGTTCGCGGAAGTCGATGAGCACTGCGGTCTCGCCGTGGATCCGCATGGCGGCGTCGAGCTCGGGTTCGATCCTCACCGCGGCCTGATCGGCCGACGGCTCGGCGGAAAATGGGCTGACCGTTTCGGCCTGTGGCAGGTCGGGTGCCACATCGGAGGCGGTGCCCAAAGCGCACGGAAGAGCCGCAGCCAGGACCGACACGGTGATTCGTTTGCAGAGGGATCGAAGCTTTTCTTGTCTCATGGCGGTCCTTATCGGGTGTGGATTCCGGCTCTCAACCGTCGACTGATGGGAGCCCTCAAAGCATACGCGATACCGACCGAGAGATGAAAATGCATCGATGACCGCGATGTTGCGGTCCTGACCTCCACCTCCCTCGAAGTCAACCAGAGCGCGGACGAAAAGACCTCGACAAGCCTGACCAGATCGACCCGCGTGGACGTGAAACAGAGCGGCGAGAGAAAGTTGGTACACGTCAATTTGGCTCCCATCGGCAGCAGCGACGAGCCGGAGAACGTTGCAACAGGGCCACCCATTGACAACCACTGGCTCTCGACATACTGTATATAGCGTATATGAACAGTAATGCATCTCCACTGCTGCTTCACCTGGCCCCGGGGGACCCCGAGCCTCTCCGGGAGCAGATCGCCCGCCAGCTCCGGGATCGCATCGTTCGCGGCGAACTGCCGGCCGGCGCATCGCTGCCACGTCACCGCCAGCTCGCTCGCCAGTATCGGGTTGCACCGTCCACGGTCGAGGCCGCCTACGGGCTCCTGGTTGCCGAAGAGTTGCTCACCGGCGCGCCGGCGGACGATGTCCGGGTGGCAGAGCTTGGGCCCGAGCGCCGGCGCAATCTGGTCGAGCGTCTGCAGCTCGAGAAACTGGTGGCTCAGGAGCTCGGGCGTCGTGAACTCGAGATGGCCCGCGATGTTCAGCGCCGACTGCTGCCGCCTTCTGAAGTGGCCGGTCCAGGTTGGGAAGTGGCCGCCCGCTGTCTGCCGGCCCGGGTTGTGGCGGGTGACTTCTACGACATCCTCCGGCACCCCGACGGCAGTGTCGATGTTGTGGTGGCCGATGTCGCAGGAAAAGGTTTTGCGGCGAGTCTCATCATGGCTTCGGTGAAGGCCATGCTGCCGTTCGTCACCGCCGAGGGGGACGTCGCCGAGTCGTTGAGCCACCTCAACCACCGGCTCGCCCTCGAGTTGGGTCCGCGCGAGTTCGTCGCGTTGACCGTGGCGCGGTACAACCCGTCCGAGAGGACCGTGGAACTCGCCAACGCCGGTGCGCCGGATCCCTATCTCATGCGTCCCGGCCACCCGCCCGAAGCCCTGCCGGTTCCCGGCCCGCGGCTGCCGTTGGGCATCCGTGATCGGGTCGCCTACGCCTCCCGTACGGTCGAGGTCGAGGCCGATGACCGTTTCGTCCTGCTCACCGACGGACTGCCCGAGGCTCGCGACGCCGACGGGGAACCGCTGGGATACCACGCCCTGGAGTCGATGCTCGGCCGGGAACCCCTGACCGGTTCGCCCTCTTCGTGGCTGTCGCGACTCTTCGACCGGGTCCAGAGGGGCGCCGGCCGGGCGCCGGAGGACGACTGGACCGCAGCAGTGCTCGTGCCGCAGGACACCAGGGGGACATCATGATCCTCAACCTGTCGGATCTCTCCGACGAACCGTTGCACGCGCAGATCTCGCGCCAGATCCGGGCCAAGATCCTCTCGGAGGACCTGTCCGGCGGTCAGCCGCTGCCTTCGATCCGCGGGTTGGCCAAGGAGCAGCGGGTGAGCGTCATCACGGTGCAGCGATCGTACGAAGACCTGGAGCGCGAGGGCCTCCTGCAGTCCCGGCGCGGCAAGGGATTCTGGGTCGCGCCGATTCCCGGGGGAAGGAAGCAGCAAATGGCCGAGGAACGGTTTGTCGAAGCACTGGAGAAACTCGTGGTGCACGCCGCTGCGGAGGGACTGAGCGGCACCGAGATGCGCCGCATCCTCGACGAGGTGCTCCAGGAAGGAAACCGCATATGAACGATCACCCCCGCGAAACCACCGCCGCCGCCCGCCTGAGCGGGCTGACCAAGGTCTTTCAGGGATTCCAGCTCGGTCCCCTGGATCTCACGCTCGAGCCCGGCACCGTGCTCGCCCTGGTGGGGCCCAACGGTGCCGGAAAGACGACCACTCTCAACTGCATGGCGGGTCTGATGGTGCCCGATGAGGGCGGCACCGAAGTCTACGGAATGCCCGTCCACCCAACCCGCACGGAGTACCGGCGCGACGTGGGCTATGTCGGCGAGGAGAGCGGGTTCTTCCTGCGCTGGACCGCCGCCCGGAATCTCGACTACCTCGCTCAGCTGATTCCCGGTTGGTCGCGCGACCGCGCCGACCGGCTCGCCGATCGCATTGCCCTGCCCCTGAGCACTCCGGTCAACAAGCTGTCCCGCGGCAACCGAACCAAGCTCGCTCTGGTGGCGGCCCTGGCCTACGGGCCCCGGCTGCTGCTCCTCGACGAGCCCACCGCCGGTCTCGACCCGATCGTGCGGGCCGAGGTCCTGGACCTGCTGTGGGAGATCACCGAGGATGGCGAGCACGCGGTGCTGTACTCCACCCACGTGCTTTCCGACATCAATCGACTGGCCGACGAGCTCGCCTTCCTCCGCGATGGCCGGCTCGTCCTGCGCACCGGACGGGACGAGCTGAGCGAGAGTTGGCGCCGGGTTTCGTTCCGGCTGCAGAACCTCGAAGTCGAACTGGCGGGGGTCGTCGAACACCGAACGGTGCGGTCGGAACACCAGGTGACTACGCGCGATGCCGACGCCACTCTGCGGCAGCTCACCGAGCTCGGCGCAGAGGCGGTGGAGGTCTCCCGCATGACCGTCGATGAGATCGCGGTCCAGATTCTCAAGGAGGACCACCATGTGGTACGCGCTCAGAGCTGAGCTCCTATACTTCCGGCCGTGGCTGCTCGGCGGCCTCGGGATCGCCGCCTTCGTCTCGACCCTGCTGACCGTGCTGGCGCGGATCGTGGACGGCGCCGACGGCGCACCGGGTTTCCTGGCGGGGATGTTCCCGATCATTGCGGGGATGGTAGTGGCCTTTATCGCCCAGAGCCAGCGCTGTGAGGAACGGCGCGCCCGCCTGCTCCTGGCGGGGCCCATGAATCCCCGGCAGCTCGCAGCGACGGTGGTCCTCCTGCCGGCCTGTTTCGTGGGCTTCGGCGCCCTTGCCGGCGCACTCTTCGTTGGTGCGATCTCCCTCACCACCGGGCCGCTCGATCCGAACACGGTGCCCACCCTGGGCATGTTCGCCGTGCAGTTCCTGGCGTATGCGCAGATGGGTCCGCTCGCCCAGGAGGCGGCGGCGGCCCGTCGCCAGGGGCGCAGCTGGGCAGCCATCGCCGGCTGGTCGGTCTTTGTCGGGGCGGTGCTGATGTTGACGGCGGTACAGTTCGTCCTCGGCTCGGGCTATGGACACCTATGGCTGCTGACGGTCGTGGCCGCTTCCATGGTGGTCGGCGCCGTCTTGTACAGCGGCCGGACCGATTTCACGCGGTGATCTTCAGTCGTCGTCTTCGCCGTCATCCTCGTCGTCGTCCTCGAGTTCGGTGCCGGCATCGTAGAGCACCTTCCAGTGGCCGTCGATTTTGGTCCAGATGGTGACGTACTCGCCGACCTCGAATTCGCCATCTTCGAGATCCTGCTGGGTCCAGGACCCGCGCTCGACGGCGAGATCGCCGGAGGCCGCCACGATGACACTGGTGGTCGTCCAGTTGAGATCACCCTGGGCCTCCTCGGCCCACTCAAGCTCCCGGTTGGCCTGGATCGCCGCCAGACCCTGGAACACCTCACCGTCGAAAATCGTGGTGGCGTCGGCGCTGAAAAGGCTGTCAATGGTCGCTCCATCGCGCTCGATGGCCGCCTCCAGCCAGAGCGCCGATGCATCGCGGATCGCCTGGGCCTCCGCAGCGACATTAACCTCGGGTTCGGCCGGCGGCGGCGCAGCACATCCCGCGATCGCGAAAACCGCGAGAACAACGGCAACGGCAATACTTCTGGACATTCGATCCTCCCTCGTGGTTCGTCCACGTCCTCCGTCGCCGGAGCCGTGGATTGAATGAATTTCTCCGGGGGCACCTGGTCGTCAGTGTAGCAGCTCGGCGCTCCTTCCCTGGGGACTAGCTGTGGATTGAGCCACTTGCAGAATTCACTGGTTCTAGCGGGTTCGAGGTCTGTAGTCTTGCTGCCGGCGGGGGCGTCGGCGCCACAAAAGGCAACGCGCCATTGTGGGG
>CAZCEX010000174.1:0-8259 GCA_964497785.1 uncultured Thermoanaerobaculia bacterium
TCGAGCTCATCGAATACGACAACGACGGCACCGGCGACTACAACCTCGTCGTATCGGGTTGCGACTCCGGCTGCGGTTCGGACCCCGGCAACGACAACCTCGCCGATTTCACCAACATCAACGGCTGCGGCACCACAGCCGCTGCCATCGACTGCCCCGGCGACCTCGACTACTACGGCTTCGTAGCGGCGACCCCGGGGGACTACACGTTCGCCACTACCGGATCCCTCGATACCGAGCTGCGCTTCTACGACGCCAACGGCGACGTGATCGCCAACGACGACAACTCCGGATCCGGCAACAACGGCAGCATCACCTGGACCCTGACCAACGGCGTGCGCTACTACGTCGCGGTCAACGAGAAGGGCTACGACGACACCGGTGCCTACGCCCTCGAGATCACCGGCTGTTCGGGCGGCGGCGACTGCCCGGCCGACCAGCACGGCGACTCCATCGGCGACGCTTCCAGCCTGTCCGGCTGCGGTACCACCCCGGCTGCGTTCGAATGTGCCGGTGACATGGATGTGTTCCGATTCATCCCAGCTGCTGCTGCGACGTTCACTTTCGAAACCACCGGCGACACCGACACGGTCATGAGACTCTTGGACTCGGGCGGTGACGAGATCACCCACAACGACGACCAGAGCACCAGCAATCGCAACGCCAAGATCGAGCAGCCGCTGCTGCCGGGAGTCACCTACTACATCGAGCTCATCGAATACGACAACGACGGCACCGGCGACTACAACCTCGTCGTATCCGGCTGCGACACCGGCTGCGGCTCAGACCCCGGCAACGACAACCTCGCCGCAGCCACTGCGATCAACGGGTGCGGCGACACACCCGCAGCCATCGACTGTGCCGGCGATCTGGACTACTACGCGTTCGTACCTGCGAGCGACGGCGACCACACCTTTGCCACGACCGGATCTCTCGACACCGAGCTGCGCTTTTACGACGCCAACGGCGACGTGCTCGCCAATGACGACAACTCCGGGACAGGCAACAACGCCAGCATCACCTGGGACCTCACCGCCGGGACCCGCTACTCGGTTGCGGTGAACGAAAAGGGATTCAACGACACCGGCAGCTATACGCTGCTAATCAGCGGCTGTTCGAGCGGCGGTTGCCCGGCCGACCAGCACGGCGACACCATCGCCGATGCCTCCAGCCTGTCCGGCTGCGGGACGACCCCGGCGGCCATCGACTGTGTGGGCGACACCGATATGTTCTCCTTCATCCCCGTTGAAGCCGGGACCTTCACCTTCGAGACCACCGGATCCACCGACACGGAGATGACCCTGAGGGACTCGGCCGGCGTAGAAATCCTTTCCAACGACGACCAGAGCGCCAGCAATCGCAACGCCAAGATCGTGTATGACCTGCTGCCAGGGGTCACGTACTACATCGAAATCAACGAGTACAACGACGACGACACCGGCTCATACAACCTCGTCGTGTCGGGCTGCGGCGGTGGTGGCGGTTGCGACGACGACGCGGACGACGACACCCCGGCCGACGCCACACCGCTATCCAGTTGCGGCTCGTGGAGCGCGGGCATGGACTGCCCTTCGGACGCCGATTGGTACCGCTTCACCGCCCCTGAGCAGGGAGAATTCACCTTCTCCGTGGCTTCCGTAGGGGCGACCGTGCTCTCTCTTTACGATTCTAATGAGAACTTCCTCGTTCAGCACGAAACGACCGTGTCATACACCTTCAATGACGGCGAGGAAGCCTACCTGCGGATCATCGGCGAGCAACCCGGCGATCTCTTCGACTACACCCTGTCGATCGCCGGCTGCGGCGGTGGCGGCTGCCCGGGAGACCCGGGCAATGACGACCGCGCCTCCGCCACCCGGATCACCGGCTGCGGCGCCACCCCGGCGGCCTTCGACTGCGAAGCCGACGTGGACTTCTACCAGTTCACCCCCTCCGCCACGGCGACCTACACCTTCGAGACCACCGGCAGCATCGATACGAAGATGGAGCTGCAGGCCGCGGACGGTTCCCAGATCGCCGCCAACGACGACCAGTCCGGTTCCGATCGCAACGCCAAGATCGAGTACCCGCTCGAGGACGGTTTGACCTACTACATCAAGGTCTTCGCCTTCAGCGTGACGGACACCGGCAGCTACAACTTCGTCGTCTCGGGCTGCGGCGGCGGTCCCGGCAATCAGATGACCTGGGTCGTCACCGCCACCGCCAAGCTCGCCGGCGCCGCCGGCACCAACTGGGCAAGCGACCTCGCCCTCTTCAACCACGGTACCAGTCAGGCTCAGGTCACCGTTTCCCTATGGCAGCGCGACCAGGCCAACCTCACCCCACAGCAACAGACCTTGACGATCGCCCCGGGCAAGATGCGCAAAGAAGACGACGTTCTCGGGCGTTTGTTCAACATCACAAGCGGCGCTGCCGCCCTGCACATCTCTTCGAATGAACCTCTGGTGGTCGCGTCGCGGACCTACAACGACACGGGCGCTGGAACCTACGGCCAGTTCATTCCGGGCAACAAAACCGAAGACGCCTTCGACTCCTCCGCCCCGGTCTACGTCATGGGCCTGGTGGAGACCTCGAGCTACCGGACCAACCTCGGCCTGGTCAACCCGACCTCGGGAGCCATCGAGGTCATGGCCAGCTACTACGACATGGATGGCACCCCTCTGACCAACCGCACCTACTCGGTACCGGCCCAGTCGACCATCCAGGTCAACCGGGTTCTGAATACCATCGGCGCCTCCGGCAACAACCACGCGTGGGCCGCACTCCAGGTCAATTCGGGCGAGTTCTTCGGCTACATCTCGGTCGTGGACAATACCTCCGGCGACCCGGTCTACCGGCCGGCAATGCTCGCCCCGAGCGGACCCATGAATGACATTCTCGACGGCGCCGCCAAGCTCGCCGGTGCCGCCGGCACCAACTGGGTCACCGACGCTGCCTTCTTCAACGCCTCGGTCGCCGACCAGAACGTGACGCTGCGCTTGTGGCGGCGTGACGCCAACAATACGACGCCGGTGGAGCGTTCGTTCACCGTGCGCGCGATGCAGGTCTACGGCATCGGTGATGTGCTCGGTCAGCTGTTCGGCGAGACGTCGGCCGCCGGCTCGCTCGAGGTCGTCTCCGGCGCCAACCTGATCGCCGACGCCCGCACCTACAACCTGGTCGCCACTGGAACCTACGGCCAGTACATCCCGGCGCGAGGCTGGACCGACGCCATCGCTGATGGTGTCGGCCACCTGTGCATGACCTCTCAAAACGCCACCGCCCGTACCAACCTGGGACTGACCAATCTCGACGACCAACCCGCAGACGTGGAGGTCAGCCTCTTCGACAGCAACGGGAACCAGAAAGGGGCAACCCAGACGTACACGGTCCGGGCCCACGGCACCACCCAGGTCAACCGCGTCGTCGAGGACTTCACGGGACAGTACCTGGCGACCGCTCGCCTGGAGATTCGCGTCGCCGCGACCACTGCGAACGGTCTCATCCTGGCCTTCGGCTCGGTAGTCGACGCACAGACCGGCGACCCCGTCTTCGAGGCAGCGACGGTGGTCGGGCAGTAACAGTCTGAGTTTCCAACAGATCGGGGCGGCCAATCTTGGCCGCCCCGTTTCTTGCGTCAATACGACTCGAGTTTGAGCTATCTCCAGTCCCCGTAAAGCTGGAATGCGGCCCACACGTATGGATCATCGCTGACCACCGCAGAAGACGCATCGTCTCCAAGAACACCCCGGGCCCAATCACTCAGGCGGTCAAGAGCACCACCTTCATCTTCCTCCGCCAGCTGCCGACCGCGAATCCACTCCGCCTGGGTCTGCTGCACCGCTTCGGCCGCGGAGGCGCCCTGCGCCATGCGCCAGTAGAGCCGTGCCATGAACGCAGCGGTAGGCTGGTCTTGCACCCGCCACAAGGAGGCCATAACCGTGCCGGCGCCGGCAAGGTGAAAGGCGCGAGTAAGGCCCAGTAAACCCTCTCCTGCGACCCCTTCACCAAGTGCCGTCGAGCACCCAGACAGGGTCACCATCCGCGCTTGGAGACGCAGCCTTTCGACCACCTCCCAGGCATGGAACCGACCGTCGTCACCATCGCCAGAACTCGGGCTGAGGATGAGCGAAGATTCCAGGGGACGACGGCTATCGAGTTCGGCATGGGTTGCAATGTGCACCAGGTCGGCGTCAGTGGTTTGGTTGATGACCTGGCGCTCGGTGGCCTGGCGGCCGACCCACGCCTTGCCGTCGAAGAGCGCGGCCACCGTCTGCGCCTCAACCCTGGAGTAGGGGAGCTCAGGACCTGAAAAGTCCGGCCCAGGTTGTGGGTCCGCAAATGCAACCAGGGAAGACGGCCGACCCGGGTCGTGTCGCCGACGCAGCAGCGAAAGCACCCCCAGGGACGTCACAGTAGTGAGCGGCGTGGTTTCGGCGACGAAGCGCAGCCCATCGTCGCCGCCCATCGTCAAGGCAGCGAACGGCAGCAGATGCAGTGGCCCGTCGGGCACGATCACCAACCGCTCGGCAGCCCGCACCTGGACCTCCGCCGGTCCGGCCAGACGCTGAAACAGACTTGCACCGGCCCGACGCAGGACCTCTTGATCTACCTCCGGGTTGATCAGACCTCGAAATACCTCGATCTCGCGCGCGAGACCAGACGAAGAAACATCGAGAGAGTGGGTCGCGAATCGGCGACCCGGTCCGAGCACGAACAGGTGACCACCATCGGAACCGATGCTGAAGACCAGAGCCACGGTACCGTCGTCCAGGTTTTCGAGCGCCTCTTCGACGGACAGCGGCTCGGGATCAACGAACGCCATCAACTGAGGTGCCGAAGTGCCGACAATGGTCTCCACCGCCTCACGAGCTTGCTGTGCCTCGCGCAGCGCGACCGTCAGACGTTCAACCTCGTCGACCTCGTCGAGGGAGAGCTCGGCAAGCTCCTCGCGCACCCTGTCCACAGCGACCTCCGCCATACGCCAACTGCGCTCGAGGTCTGCTGGAAGATCCGCAGAAAAAACAAGATCCCGTTGGGCCAGGAGCTCCGCCAAACCTCGGGCCCTCGAGCGCTCGATGACGGCGAACGCCTCCTCACGCTGTCCGCTGTCGACCAGGGCCGTGATCAGCTCCCGGTAGAGGGAGGCGGCATCACCGCGGAAACGGGCTCTGCCGGTCGAGGTGTCCGCAGCCCGGAGGGTCTGGTGTTCCAGCGCGTCAACCGCTGCACTCAGGAGGTCAAGAGCCTTTCCTTCTTCGCCCCGCGCCTGCCACAGCCGCGCTCGGGACCACAAGCACGAGGCCAGCTCAGAAGAGCCCGAAGCAATCTGGCTTGCGATATCCACCGCTTCCTTCAATGCTTTGTCGGCGGCCTCGAATTCGCCGCGCCGGCGCTCCACATCGGCTACCCCAACCAGAGCACTGGCAACGACGAGGCTCGCGGGCGCAATCCGCCGCTTGTTTGCCAGCGACCGCCTGAAGAACTCTTCAGCCGAATCAAGGTCCCCACGCTGGTCGGCGAGCTCGGCGAGATTGGTCTCGAGCTTGGCTACATCGAGGCCGTCCGGCTCGACCCGGGAGACGATTGCCAGGGCGCGCCGGTACTCTTTTTCGGCCCGGTCGAGATCACCGTTCTCTGCAAACAGGTAGCCGAGATTGCCGTGGGCACGGGCCGCACCAACCGACTCCGCATTGAGTTCGAGGTGGATCGTCAGCGACCTTTCGAGATACCCCCGAGCGGTGCGCATGTCGCCACGGCTCAGATTCAGATCACCGAGGTTGTTGAGGGTCGTCGCCATCGCAGAACTGCTCGGCGCCAGGGTTTGCTGCAGGTCCAGGGCCTCGAGCAATGCCCGTTCGGCCCGCTGAAAATGTCCACGTGTGGTCGCCAACAGCGCGATATTGTTCAGGCTCCGGGCGAGGGTCATGGATCGCGGTGCGAGCTTTCGTTTGACCAACAGGGCCTGCTCGTAGTGGTCCTGAGCAGCAGCCAGATCTCCCATCCGATAAGCCACCAATCCAAGGTTGTTGTGGCTTTGACCAACTGACAACCCGTCCGGGTCGACCGTGCGGCGGATGACCAGCGCCTGATCAAATAGCTTCTGCGCTTCGACCAGGTTTCCGCTCCGGAAAGCGATGATGGCCAGCCCGTTGATGCTGGTAGCAACATCCAGACTGCCATCGGCCAGCCGGCGGCGAAGGTCGAGTGCCTCTGCAAAGAGTTCGGCGGCGGCGGCGAGCTGTCCCGAGCGTCGTTTGTTTTCCCCCTGCCGATCCACCACCAGAGCGCGACACAACGACTCACGGCAGGCGACAGGTATGGCGGCGTCAGCAAGGCGAAGGCTGTCCAGCGCCTCGTCGATCCGGTCGAGGCGTCGAAGAGCCTTGCAGTGGTCGATCCTGGCGTGAATCTCAGCTTTCCAATCGCCGGCTTCTTTTGCAGCGATCACTGCGCTGTCAAACGACACTTCAGCCTTTTGGCTGTCGCCAAGCTCCATCCACGCATCGCCTTCGGCCATGGCGGCCCACCAGCTGAGTGCCTGGAATTTCGGATCGCCGGCGTCGATTTCGGCGAGAGCAGTCGAGAAGGCAGTGATCGAACCGGCATCTAGAGTGTCACCTCGGAGCAGCGCGACCGCCCTCTCCAGGAGGGCATCACCCGGCTCTTCGACCTCTGGTCGAATCTGAATCTCGAGAGGCCCAGCCGGTATCTCGACCTGTCTCGCCGCCTGGTCTTCGGACTCCACCAGCAGCACCAGATCGCCGCGCGGAGCGATCTCGGTTCTCATAAAAAACCAGTCCACAGCCGACTCGACACGCCCAGCCGTGGGCGCACACCCATCTCCCGCGGTGGTTGACCAGCTGGTGATTCGATCTCCGGTCACGAGTCCGGCCCGGGCCCCGGATCCACTGGCCGAGCATTCGACGACCCGGACTGCCGCCGAGGCGGAGACAGCACCAAATACGATGACTCCGGCGATCGTGAGAGACATGACGAGCCCACGGGCTGCAATCTCCCCGGTTCCGACCTGCTTCTGGCGTTGCAGGGTGGTCTTGAGCACCAGCATCAATCGAGCCTAGCACGATGCGATCGCGGGCCCTCCCCTGTACCGTGGGATTTTCAGGTCAAGGGAACGACAACGACCACGCAGTCACGTCTCCCGATTCGAAGCCGTCCATGAAGATGAGTTCAGGCTCGAACGTCGCGGTACAGCTGACGTCGACGCTCATGGTCACCTGGCCGTCGGCGCAGTCGGCATCACCGCCCCATCCGGTGAAGACCGATCCGGTGGATGCAGCCTCCATCAAGGTCACCCCGGCGCCGACGGGGAAAAGAGCATCGCAGGCCGTTCCACAGGAAACTCCGGGTGGTGTGCTGGTGACCGTGCCTGATCCCGCGCCCAGCTTAATCACCGACAGTTGGTGATTGATGAACAGGATCCACGCGCCTCTGCCCATGGTGCCCGCCGTCAAGGTGCCGACGTTCGTATCGTACTCGAGGTCCCACACGGGCGCGTTTGGCAGGCCGGTGCCGAGCTCTCCCCAGCTGTACGGAGAGATGGGCGGCAGGTCGAGCTTGAAGACACCGTCGCGTCCGCCGATCACCACGGCGTCGGGGCTTCCTGGAATGTAGGCCGCACTCTCGAAGCCCGGGTCGGTCAGGTTGCCGGTGATGGTGGTCCAGGTCACACCCGCGTCCGCGGTCCAGTACACATCGGTTGCGTCCGCCGCTACTACGTTTCTCCACTCACTCGGGTCGAGCGCGATGCCGGTGATGTTCGTGGAGGTTAGTGAGGGTTTCGTGAGCTGGGCCAACGAACCGCCGGCCGTGGTACGCAGGTAGACGAGGTTGCCACTGCCGACGTACAGCACATCGGCGTAGGGCACACCGGCCGACCACCCACCGTACGCGATGGCGTTCTGAGGAAACGGGAAGAGGCCGCCGGAGGCGCAGGTGGGGTTGAGCAGGCCCGGAATATCGAGCAGCGTATTACCCTGATCGAATGACTCGAAGACCGCGTTGCAGCCGCCGATGACCAATCGGGTCGGTACGACGTTGTTGAGCTCCACCGGGGTGACGAAGTTGGGCAACAACGATACCGAACCCATGACGGTGAGGCCGACGGGCATTTGCGACACCAGCACATTGGCGGCGTCGTACTCGAGGCGTTGGAAAGCGCCCAGATTCTGGTAGCTCGAGTAGCGTGTGGACAGCCCGACTACCGAGGTATCGTCCACCGCCACGTCGCCGCCGTCGGCGGTGCTCACGCTGTCCCAG